>JAGQJJ010001052.1 GCA_020430675.1 Myxococcales bacterium | reverse complement strand
CTCGGCACCTGGCTGCTCGCCACCCGCGACCAGCCGCTGGTCTTTGCGCCCACCCCCAACGGCGCTGCGGTCGTCGGCGCTTTCTGACCGGTTGTTGCCAGGACGTCACTCAAGGGCAATCGACCCGTCGCGTTGATCGACTAGAAGCCAACCCATGACCTCGTGTCTGCGCGTCCGTTTGATGCCACTCGCCCTGCTCGGCGTTTGGGGGGCGAGTGGATGCGACGATCCCACCACCGATCGTATGGCCTGGCTGCAACAGACCCTCATCGAAGACAACCGCCTGCTGCTCGAGCGCGAGCCCGAGCTGACGGCGGGCAAGTTTGCCAAGATGGCGTTGCACCCCCATCGCTACCTGCGCGGCAGCCTTGGCCAGTACCTGCGCGACCTGAGCCAGCCCGGCCCCTGGCGGGCCCGCAGCGACTTCGCCGATCCGCGCACCGCGTGGGTGCAGCTCATCGGCGACCCACACCTCGAAAACGTGGGCACCTACTTCTGCGGCGATGGCAGAATGTCGATTGAGTTCAATGACTTCGACGCATCGGCGCCCGGCCCGTTCTACTACGATGTGCGCCGCCTGGCCCTCAGCGTCGAGGTCGCCGGGCGCAGCTTGCAGGCCGCCGGCCGACTGGGGCGGGGTTTTGCCGCCGATCGGCGCGCCGCGGTGCGCGCCATCGCCGAGGGCTACTACGACGAGATCCGCGCCCTGGCCGCCGGCGCGCCCGGCGTGCGCCTGCAACGCAAGGAAGGCTTTGGCGACGTCATCGACGACCTGTTGCGCAAGGCGCAGCACGACGGCGAGTCGCGCGACGAGCTTGACGACCACACCGAAGAGGTCGACGGCGTGCGCCTGCTGCGCCTCGGCGTGCGCGACCCGCGTGAGGCACCGCGTGTCATCGGCGACGAGACCATCGCGCTTGGCGCGGCCGAACGGCACCTGGTCGACGCGCTGGTGACCGGCATCGACGCCGCGCTGGGCCGCGACGACGCGGTGCTCGGCGCGGTGCGCCGCCTGGGTCCCGGCGTGAGCAGCTATCCGTTGCCGCGCTACCTCGTGCTGCTTGACGGGCCGACCGCCGACCCCGCTGACGACCTCATCATCGAGGTGCGCGAGGCCACCCCGCTGCCCGCGCTGCCGGTCGCGCCGGTGGGCGCGGCGCCGCGCTTTGCGCACGACGGCCAGCGCACCGCGGTCGCGCAACGCACCGCGCAGGTGCGCCCCGACTGCGACCCGTGGCTCGCTTCGGTCGAGCTTGGCGCCCAGCCCTTCCGCGTGCGCAGCCGCAGCGGCTATCAGCGCGGCTTTGACCTCGCCGACTACGAAGAAGACCTGCTCGACGACAAGGCCAGCGGCCGCGATCTCGTCGACTTTGCCCACGCGCTCGGCCGGCTGCTCGCCCGCGGCCACGCGCTCGCGCCCACGCTCGACGGCGCGCTCGGCCTCGACGGCCTGTCCGCGGTGCTGCCCGACGACGCCGCCCGCCGCGCCGCTTTTGTCAATGAGACCGCTGACTTTGCTGTCGCTTACGGCGCGCAGGTCATGGCCGACTACGCCGCGCTGCAAACCCTGCTGGCCGATGAGGGCGGTGAAAAATCCGCCCGGAAAGCCCATGCGCTCGACGAGCATGGTGCGTGCGCCGGCGCGCGCTGCGGCCACGGCCGCGCCAATGCCGGCCAATCCGCCGCCACAAACCAGCACATCTGGCGTGGCCACAATGGGGATCTGTTTTGAGTACGTATACATGTGGTTTCTCCTTTATCTAGTACACCGCAACGGTGTTGGCGATACGGACGCCGGTCTCAATTTAGGAATCCAGCCCAGTCTGATGCCGTTGCGGTCTACTGTTTAGCAGTGAATCGTTATCAGACACAGCAAATATAGCCATAAAATGGCCAGAAGCACAAAGCCGATCCCCTTTTATA
>JAGQJJ010001051.1 GCA_020430675.1 Myxococcales bacterium | reverse complement strand
CGGCAATGGGGGGTGCGCCTGCTGGTGGCTGGCGCGCCAGGCCGCAGATCACGGAGTGACGCATTGCACCACCTGAGCCGCTTCACCACTCGCATCCTCTGCCTGACGATCGCGCTCACCGCCGGGCCCGCTTTTGCCCAACAGTTCCAGATGCAGACGGCCCCCGAATGCGACCCCGATCTCGGCCGCGTGCAACTGACGATCGATGCGTTTGGCGCATCGGGCTCGGCCAGCGGTGGCGACGACGCCAACTTCGATCCGGCCGATGACGTGCCCGACGATGGCATGGTGTCCACCATCTTCGAGCTGATGCCATTCCTCTGCCGCACCGCCGCCGCCGGCGGCACGCAGGGCGAGTGGCTCGACAGCAGCGAGGCCAACGGCGTGCGCGCCATGGCCCGCCTGGTCGATGGCGAGGTGATCAGCGAGTTCACCATGCTCGGGCTGCTCGTCGAGGGCCGCTACCGCCTCAACTGCACCGTGCTCGAGCGCTGCTACACGTTCACCAACGTCACCAACGACGCCATGCCGACGGTCGCCCTCAGCCATTACATGGACGGCGACCTCTACTTCGGCCAGGGCGGCCTCGGCAACGACTACGGCGCCACCAGCGTCGGCGCGCCGAAGACGCTGTGGGAGTTCGACGAGGGCGACAACCCCGAAGAGCCCACCACCTTCGTCGGCATCTACGCCATGCACGGCGGCGACCAGTACCTGCACTCGTGGGAGATCGGCCAGTACAGCGAGCAGCGCTCATACATCGAGAGCATCGACAACGCCCGCGGCTGCAGCGCCTTGCGCAATGACATTCACAGCGGCTTCGGCGGCAACGTGGTCAACGCCGACGTCGACGGCGACTTCATCACCGACCGCGGCTTCGACGTCACCCTCGCCCTGCGTTATGACCTGGGCCCCTTGCAGCCCGGCCAGAGCAGCGACGAGTTCTGCTTCGCCACCCAGTGGGGCGTCGGCCTGCCCTGCTCCGATGAAGACCTCGACGAGATCTGCCTGCCCATCGACAACTGCCCCACCGTGCCCAACCCCGACCAGATCGACGAAGACGAAGACGGCGTGGGCGACGCCTGCGACAACTGCCCGAAGTTCCCCAACCCCGAGCAGGCCGACCGCGACGGCGACGGCCAGGGCGATGCGTGCGACCGCGTCGTCTGCACGCCCACCGGCGGCCCCGAGGTCTGCGACGGCCTCGACAACGACTGCGACGGCCTGATCGACATCCTCGCCGACGGCTCGCCGGTCGTGGTGCCCGGCCAGTGCGCCACCGGCCTCGCCGGCCCGTGTGGCATCGGCGTCTGGCGCTGCGTCGGCGGCGCCGCCCGCTGCCTGCCCGACACGGGCCCCGCGGAAGAGATCTGCGACCTGATCGACAACGACTGCGACGGCGTCATCGACGAGCGCGTGCGCAACGAGTGCGGCACTTGCGGCGGCCCGCCGCCCGAGACCTGCAACGGCATCGACGACGACTGTGATGGCCGCCTCGACGAAGGCAATCTCTGCGACGCGGGCGAAGGCTGCCACGAGGGCACCTGCCTGCCGCATTGCCAGGCCGACAGCACGTGCCCGGAGGACTACGACGCCTTCTGCGCCGACGGCGTCTGCGTGCCGTGGTGCCAGGTCAACGCCTGCGGGGCCGATGAGGTGTGCGGCATCGGCGGTTGCGTCGATCCCTGCGACGGCGTCAACTGCGGCGGCGGAGAAGTCTGCCATGCCGGCGCCTGCGGGCCCGACAACTGCGTCTTCACCGGCTGCCCCGCGGGCGAGCGCTGCCGCCCCGGCGGCTGCGAGCCCGACCCGTGCGCCGGCCTCGACTGCGGCGCCGACAGCTTCTGCCGCGACGGCGAGTGTGTCTTCACCTGCGCCGAAGTGAGCTGCGGCGCCGCCGAGGCCTGCTTCGACGGCCTTTGTGACG
>JAGQJJ010001050.1 GCA_020430675.1 Myxococcales bacterium | reverse complement strand
GCCCTCACCACGCTGCGCACCCACGCCCCGCTTGACGACCGCCGCCTGCTGGTGGCGGTGCAGCGGTTGATCGAGAAGGGGTTGATCAGCGCTGGGTGAGTGCGGTGCGCCCCGCGCTGAAGCAGTCCCCCGCGGCCGGCGGAAGAAGGCTGCACAACCCGGCGAACATGATCTGTTGCGCGACGTTTGTTCAGCGACTCCGGAAACATGTCGGACACGACCCCCCGCATGGATCCCGAGGGCCCTCCTTGCAAGGCGATCCCTTCGACTGTCGCCTCTGGACGGGGCGGAGGCCGTGAACGGCATCGGTCACCTGCTCGTTGAACTGGCCAACGAAGATTGCGCGCATACGTGGCGCCGTTACCTGCACCTGCCCGAACTCGACCCCGCGCTGATGGGATGGCAGGTGATCGAGGCCGAACGCCGCACGCGCCCGACGGAGCTGTTCGCCTACCGCGCGACGGTCGGCGGAAGACCCCGCGTCGTCGCCGCCGCCGTCGTCTCCGAGCGCCAGCCAGGCGCATGGCAACCAGCTCGCCGACCGGCAGGCCCTGCCGGTCATGGCCCTCACCGCCGCCGTCTGGCAGATCGCCGGGTTCAGGAGCGCGGCCGTCGGCATCACCGGCTGGGGCGCCGGACGGATTCGCATCGCATCGGCCATCGCCATGCTGAACTTCATGCGCGTGGCCGCCGCCCACGGCATCTTGATCAAGGACATGCGCGCGGCCGAGGCCGTCGCCGACGTCGATGTCGTCCTGCTCGACAAGACGGGCACCCTGACCGGCGACGACCTGACCGTCGAGCGCATCACCCCGTTCGGCGACCTGACCGAGCGCGAGGTGTTGCATCTGGCGACGCGGGCCGAAGCGCGCTGGTCCCACCCGATCGCCCGCGCCATCGTGCGCCAGGCGCGGGCCGAGGGGTTCGAGCCCTCGCGGGCCGACGACGGCGAGTTCGACGTGGGTCGCGGCGTTCAATCGCAGCTGGACGGTCAGCGCGTCCTGGTCGGCAGTCGGGCATTTGTCGAGTCGGGCCGAAGACCTCAGCATCACGCGCGCCCGGTCAGGCATGTTGCCCGACGAAAAAGCGGCCTACGTCGGGCAGTTGCAGGCCGAGGGCAAGGTCGTGCTGTTCATGGGCGATGGCATCAACGACGCCGTCGCCTTGCGCCAGGCCAACGTCGGCATCTCGATGAGCGGGGCCACCTCGGTGGCCACCGAGTCGGCGCAGATCGTATTCCGCAAGCCCGACCTGACGTCGGTCGAGCTGCTCTTCAAGATCGCCGACGGCCTGCGCGAAAACGTTGAAGGCAGCTACCGCCTGACCATGTTTGCGCCCGGCGCCCTCGCGGTGGGCATCGGCCTGGCCGGCGGCTCGGCCCTGCCGGTCGTGGCTTCGAACATCGCGTTCCTGGCGGCCGGCATCTTTCACAGCACCCAGCCGCTGCGCTGGCTCGACGACGCGCAGCGCGCCGAGCTGACCTCCATCCTGCACGAGTTGCACCTGACCCCGGACACCTGGAATGTCGACGCCGCCCCTCCACCCTCATGAGCGCGCCCACTTCGCCCGCCACGGCTATGTGATCCTGCGCGAACTGCTCGACCCGGAGACCGAGGAGGCGCTTGGCAGCGCCGTCCGGCAGGACCTGGGCGGGGCTCGGTCGCTGAAAGGCTATACCGGGCAGTTCCGCAGCCTGACCTATACGCTCGACCACAGCGGCGCGCTGCTCGAAGGCCTGTGCGAGAACGCCGCCTTCGCCGCCACCCTGGCCGACATCGTCGATGACAAACCGGTCTTCACCCAGGGCGTGGCCTTCGCCCTCCAGCCCGACGCCCGCCCCGGCCTGGGCTGGCACTTCGGCATCAGCAGCTTCTGCTTCACCGAGCCCGATGCCTTGGCCTTCTCGCTCTGGATGCCATTCACGCCCATCAA
>JAGQJJ010001049.1 GCA_020430675.1 Myxococcales bacterium | reverse complement strand
GACGCCGTCCTTCCGGCGCTGAGCGGCCTTGGCGGCAAGCCGTTTGCGCTGTTCGGGCACTCGCTCGGCGCGCTGATGGCTTATGAGCTGACCCGCCGGCTGCGCGATCGCGGCGGGCCGATGCCGGGCCACCTTTTTCTGTCGGGCCGCCGCGCGCCGCATGTCGCGGCGCTGACGCCCAACCTGCATCACCTGCCGCCGTCGACCTTCCTCGCCGAAGTCCGCAAGCTGGGCGGCACGCCCAACGAGGTCTGGGAGTATCCCGAGCTGGTCGAGATGATGCGCCCAGCGCTTCAGGCCGATTTTCAGATGTCGGAGACGTGGCCCAAGGTGACCGCGCCGACGGCCGAGCATGTCATCGACGTGCCGATGACCGTGCTGGGCGGCACCGCCGATCCCATGGCCGACGCGCCCAGTCTTGAGGCCTGGCAGGCTTATGCCCGTGGCGGCTTCAAGCTTCAGTTGATGCCCGGCGACCACTTCTACTTGCAGCCCCAGCGCGACGCGGTGCTGCGGACCATCGCCGAAAGGTGGCCGGCGTGAACGTGCTCAGCCTGTTGGGACTCTCCGCGGACAACCCGGGCACCGCCTTCGGGGGGGGCCGCTTCGCGCCGCTCGATGGCGAGGGCGCGTGGTTGTCCTCGATCAACCCGTCCACCGGTGAGGTCCTGGCACGGGTCAAGACCTCGTCCGAGGCCGATTACGCCGCGGTGATGGCGCGCGCGGTCGAGTTGGGCGCGGCGTGGTGCGCGTTGCCGGCGCCGCGGCGGGGCGAGGCGGTGCGTCTGGTCGGCGAGGCGCTGCGCCGGTCGAAGGACGCGCTGGGCACGCTCGTCGCGCTCGAAGTGGGCAAGATCAAACAAGAAGGCGACGGCGAAGTGCAGGAGATGATCGACATCGCCGACTTCGCCGTGGGCCAGAGCCGCATGCTCTACGGGCGCATGATGCACTCGGAGCGCCCGGCGCATCGCATGTACGAGCAGTGGCATCCGCTCGGCGTGGTCGGCGTGCTGACCGCGTTCAACTTCCCAGTCGCGGTCTGGGCCTGGAACGCATTGATCGCCGCGGTCTGCGGCGATGTGACCGTGTGGAAGCCGTCGCCCAAAGCCCCGCTCTGCGCGCTGGCCGTGCAGCGCATCGTCGACGCCGCGCTGACGGAAGGCGGCTTCCCACCGGCCTTCCTGATGTTCACCGACGCCAAGACGGCGCTCGCCGAGCGCTTCGTGGCCGATCGCCGCGTCGACCTCGTGTCGTTCACCGGTTCGACGGCGGTCGGTCGCCAGGTCGCCCAGCGCGTCGCCGCAAGGCTGGGGCGCTCGTTGCTGGAGTTGGGCGGCAACAACGCCATCATCGTCGACAAAAGCGCCGATCTGGCGCTGGCCATCCCGGCGATCGTCTTTGGCGCGGTGGGCACGGCGGGTCAGCGCTGCACCACGACGCGGCGTCTGCTGGTGCATCGAAGCCGCTTCGACGAGGTGCTCGCGGCGCTGGTTCGGGCCTACGCCCAGGTGCGTATCGGCGATCCGCTGGACGCGCGCACGCTGATGGGGCCGCTGATCGACGCCGGCTCGGTCGGCCGCTACGTCGACGCCATCGAGCGGGCGCGGGCGGCGGGCGGCGAAGTGCTCGCCGGCGGCCGCAAGCTCGACCGGCCGGGCAACTTTGTCGAGCCGACGCTGATTCGCGCCGAGGCCGCCTGGCCCATCGTGCGGGAAGAGACCTTCGCGCCCATCCTGTACGCCATGCCGTTCGACACGCTCGAAGAGGCCATCGCCGCGCAGAACGACGTGGCCCACGGCCTGTCGTCGGCCATCTTCACGCACGACCTGCGGCGCGCCGAGTGCTTCCTGTCGGCGACAGGCAGCGATTGCGGCATCGCCAACGTCAATATCGGCCCGAGCGGTGCTGAAATCGGCGGGGCGTTCGGCGGTG
>JAGQJJ010001048.1 GCA_020430675.1 Myxococcales bacterium | reverse complement strand
GATCGGTGGCGACGATGCGCTCCCAAAGGCCGGCGAAGCGGGCGCTCCAGGCCGGGTGCACCAGCCACAGCAGCGGCATGCCGATGACGTCGCCGGGCATGCCGATCTCGCGGCGAAAGCGGTCGTTGGTGCGCACGATGCGGCCCAGGCGATCGAGCTCGACCATCATATTGGGCGAGGCGTCGAACAGGTCATCGATGGCCGCATCGGCGCGCTCGAGGGCGCCGGTCTGCCGGGCATAGCCCAGGTGAGCGGCGATGAGCGGCGCGAGCGAGTCGAGGTGCTCGGCAAACTGCGGCCCGACGCCCTCGCCCGCCACGTCGGCAAAGACCAGCAGGCCCACGCGGCGGCCCTGGCTCACCAACGCCCGATAGGTGAGATGGGTGAAGCCCGCGGCGGTCAGGGCGCCTTCGAAGCCGGTCGATTCCGAGGCGATCGAGCGGTGCAATACGCGGTCATCATCGGCCTGGTTGAGCCAGTCGCTCTCTTCGAGCTCCTGGGTGAAATCGGTGGCCAGCCCCGTCTCGGCGATGGCCGAGCTGCCGCCGAACAGCACCAGCGAGCCCAGTTCGAGCGCAAAGATGGCGCAAAGGTCGGCCTCGACCGCCTTGCCCAGCCGATCGGCGACCGCGTCAAAAGCGCGCCGCGGGTTGCGGGCGCGGCTGAGCAGCTTGCCGATATCGGCCACGAGTTGCCCGGCGCCCATGCGTTGCTGGCGCAGCCGCACCACCTGCAGGATCGCCCCGGCCAGAATCGGATCGATGATGCGCATCGCTTCGATCGCCGTCTCGGCGTCCGGCGCCTGCTCATGCAGGTAATCGCGCAGCACCCGGTCGACGAGCATGCCGGCGAGCACGAACTGATCGAGCGGCTGGTGGCGATAGGGCGGCGGGTCGACAAAGCGACGCGCCGAGTTGAGCGGCACCGCGCCGATGTTCAGCGCGTTCTGCAAGATGGCGATCGTGCCCGCGGCCAGCGCGCGAATGCCGTCTTCGTCCAGCGATTGATAAAAACCGCCCGCGGTGCGCAGGACTTCGGCCCAGCGGCTGACGAGGGCTTCATTGTCGGGTGAGACCAGGGCCAGCAATCGGCCGACCTTTGTCGTCGGCGGCTCTGCCATCCGCGCAACTCCTCCGGCTTCAGTCCCAGCGGCAGTCGAGCCCGCCGTCGCGCACCGCGTACTCGTCGGTGAGCACCGGGTCGCGCGCGAGCACCAGGCGCAGCTCGCAGCGCCGCTCCAAGCTCACTGAAGGATAATCGAATTCGAAGCGCTTGACCCGCCCCGCGTCGGCCGCGGTGAGATTCGCCAGGTCGCTGAGGCCCGCCTTCTGGCTGGCGAGCACCGAGACCACGATGCGGCCGGCGCGGTGCGTCTCGACCGGGCCGGTGAAGGTCACCGAGCGCACGGTCTCGGGCAGGAACGGATCGGCGCGATCGCGGTTGACCTGCACGCCGACGCCCTTGCGCATCAGGCCCCGCAAGTCCGCGTGCAGGAAGGCCTCCTGCCGGTCGCCCTCGGCCGAGCGCACGTCGATATAGAGGAAAGGCGCCTTGTGCACGCCGGTCGGCGAGGCCACGTCGAGGATGACGCGCAGGTCGAAGTGGTCGTTTGGCGGCATGGCGTAGGCCGACAGGGCGGCGACGGCGGCGTCGGTGGCGCCAGCCTTCTTCAGCTTCACCAGGGCCTCGGCGTCGGCCACGGCCATCACCTTGCGGGTGCGCATCATCTCGATGAGGGTGGGCTCGGCGACGCCGGCGGCGGCCAGCTTCTCCAACTCGGCCAGGGTCAGCGGCAGCGCGTCGCTCGTGCGGTGCGCGCGCTCCCAGACCTCGGGGTTGTCGGTGCGGAATTGAAGCAGATCGACGCCGGGCGGGGCGGCCGCTGCGGTGGCGGCCAGGAGGAGGAAGAAGAGACCGGAAACGGCGCGCATGA
>JAGQJJ010001047.1 GCA_020430675.1 Myxococcales bacterium | reverse complement strand
ATCGGCGGCACCCAATCGGCCGAAGGCGCCTCATCGATCGACTCGACTTCGATCGCGTCGTCGAGGTCCAGCTCCATCGCCTCTTCCGACTCGTCCGGCGCCTCGTCATCCTGCGCTTCGTCAATCTCTTCGGCGGCTTTCATCGCGCGCACCGCGAGCTCTTCGATCTGCGCGTCAATGCCAACGCCCAGCTCTTCGGCGCGGCCGAGCAGCGCGGCCCAGTTCTCCCACAAGTCGATGGGATCGAGCTCATTGCGCCGCAGGTTCAGGTTGACCTCAACGAAGCTGGCCAGCGCCCGGCGCAGCAGGTCGACCTCGTCCTCGGCGAGCCGCAGCGACAATGCGCGGGCCTGCATATGCGGTTCGAGCGCCAGCCCGAACTCCAGCGCGGCGCCGAGCACGCGGCGGACCATGGCTTCGAACCACACCACTGGAAAGCACTGCACGTCGACGAGATAGGCGTAGCGGTCGGGGTTGCTCCAGTACGAGACGATGCCCAGCGCGAGTTGGGCCTCGGCCGCCGAGGGCAAGGCGGCAAACGAGGTGTCATCGAAGTTGTGGCGCATCTGACCGGCCAGATCGACCGCGCCCGAGCGCAGATGCGCGGTGACCGCCTCGCGCTCGCCGGCGCGATCGGCAGCCCGGGCGCGGGCCTGGGTCACATTGCGCGCCAAGGGCGGATCGAACATGCGCTCCACCGCGCAGCGGCCCTCGGCGTCGAAGCCGCGCACATCCACGCGGAACATGCGCTCCAGCGTGTCGAGGGCGGCGACATGCGCCGGCCGGTGCGCATCGAGCACCCAGAGCAACGGTTCAAGGCCGGCATCGGCAAAAAACAGGGTCAGGCAGAGCGCGTCGCCGTCGGGCGTGGCGTGGCGCTGGAAGCGCAGCTCGGCGTCGGTGGTCAACAGCGCGGTCACCTGCTCGGGGCTGGCCTTGGCCGCGGCCACGACGCGCCCGCCGTCGAGCGTGACATACGAGACGCCGTCAACGGCCAGCTCCGCCTCGAAGCGCGGGCCGGCCTCCACATCGCCGATCACCGCGTCCGAATGCACCACATGGGTCGGCTCATGGCGCGCCGGCTCGTCGGGCGGCTCGGCGAGCTGCCAGGCTTCGGCGCTGATCGCCCACTCATCGGGCGCGGCGCTTGCCGGCGCCTCATCGTCCTCGTCGAGCAGCGCGGCCAGCAGCCCCGAAGGTCGGGCCGAAGGCGCCTCAGCGACCGGCGCCTCCACCTCGGGCGCCTCGGCGACGCGGGTCGGCTCAACCGGGGCGATCAGCCCGGCGAGCGCGTCCAGCCCGTCGATCAGCCGCGGCGACAAGGCATAGTCCGGCACCTGCTTGCCCGGCGCGGCCGCGACCGCCGCCACCCACGCGGCCCGCGTCTGCTGCGCGCGGTGGCGGCACGACGGCGGGATATAGAGGAACAAGGTCTCCGACGGCGCGTGGTGCACCGCGATGGGCGCCTCGGCCACGTACGACCAGCCGCAAGCCGGGCAATCGGCGCGATGCAGTCCGGCGAGCCCATCGGCGAGCAGGCGCTCGACGAGCGCCGGGTCGGTCTCGGCGTCGATGCACTCGATCAACACGGCGCCGAACCATGCCCCGCAGCCGCCGCACCAGATCGTCGTCTCGACCTTGCGCGTCCGCCCGGCCGCGCCTTCATACGGGACATACGCCATACCGCGCCTCGCTTTGCTTCGATCGCGGGCCCACGCCCCCGATCGGCGGGCATATAACACGAGCCGGGGCCGTCGTCACCGCTCCAATCCACGCCGCCCGGCCCTTGACCGGCGTGGGGTCGGCAGGGCACCATCGGCGCTGCGTTTTTGTGTTGACGAGCGCCCCTTCGATGAGCGATAAGCGCGTCCCGTTGCGATTGGCTTTCCTGTGGTTGGCATTGCTGGCCTGGCCTGGCCTGGCGGCAGCCAAGAA
>JAGQJJ010001046.1 GCA_020430675.1 Myxococcales bacterium | reverse complement strand
CACCTCGGACGGTTGACGCGCCCGACACAGGGATTTGAAGTCCCGGGGGACCACCAGGCCCCATCCACTCCCGCGAACCGCCCTTATGCTAAGGCATGAGGGGCCACGGGGCCAGGAAAACAGGCGCCGCCGCTCTCAGTTCCGCGCCGCGATCATCTCGATCTCCACCCGCGCGTCCACCGGCAGCCGCGCCACCTGCACGGCCGAGCGGGCCGGCGGGTCCACGGCGAAGTAGCCCTTGTAGACCTCGTTCACCGCGGCGAAGTCGTTCATGTCCGCCAGGAAGATCGAGCACTGCACCAGGTCATCGAGCCCGCAGCCGGCAGCGCGCAGCACCGCGTCCAGATTGCGCAGCACCTGCTCGGCCTGCTCGGCCGCGGTCTCGCCGACCAGCGCGCCGCTCTTGGGATCGAGCGCGATCTGGCCGCTGAGCCAGACGGTGTCGCCGGCCCGAATGGCCTGCGAGTAAGGCCCGATGGCCGCCGGGGCCTCTTCCGTCCGGATCGCGGTGCGCTTCATCGATCAGACCCCGTTGCGCAGGCCGTCGTGGCGGCTCGCTTCGATCTTGGTCTGCGCCCGGCGCACCTGCCGTTCCAGCTTGGCGATGGCCTCGTCGGCGGCCTTGATCAGATCCTCCGAGGTGGCGTGGCCAACGAACTCGTGCCCGCTGGCGTTGAAGTGAATCTTGCAGTTGTAGTTCTTCGCCTCCTGCTTGAGCATCACCCGGACATTGAGCTGCTGACCGAGGCGGCTCTCGATCTTCTCCAGCTTGCCGTGAATCCGCTCTTGGAGCATTTCGGGAGCGGGCAGGTCTTTGGCGAAGAGTTCGATGATCATCCGTTCCTCCCTGCGGTGGGCCCGGCGGGCTGGTCACCGCGTCGTTGGTGCGTGTCGGTGCGGCCGTCGCCGGCCTTTGGTGGCCCCCCACAGGGGCACCGGGTCTCAGAAGTACACGCGGCCTCCGAGACCCAGATTGAACATAATCACCGCCGTGTCGGCGGGTATATCGCTGCCCGCAAAAAACACGTCGATCGCGAGCTGGCCGATGAGCGCGACGCGGTCGAACAGGCGATAGAGCGCGCCGCCGGCGAGCTCGAGGCCCAGCCTCGTGAACGGCACCACAAAAACGGGCACGCCGGCCTCACCGAAAAACTCGACCGGGCCGGCCGGGCGCAGCAGGCGAATGCCGGGCGTGAAGCCAAGCGCCGGGCGGTCTTCGAGCTGGAGCGTCGAGCCGAGCACCCATTCGATCTCGGTGTCGCCATCGAAGATGAAGCCGGCGTCGAGTTGGAGAAACCAGGGCGTTCGCCCCACCTCGGTCTCGCCATCGCCCGAGCCGAGCAGCACCCCGCTGCCGGTGGAGGCGTCGAGCACCACGTCGAGGCTTTGCGCGGCGGCGCGCGTCGGCACGAAGGTTGCGAGGAAGCTCAGGAGTCCCAGCAGCCCGAACATCAGGCGCGTCAGGAACCCCGGCCCGAGGTGGAGCACGGCGGCGATGTCGGGACGTGCGGAAGTGGAATCCGACGCGGCGGAGGAGCGAAGAGGTTGGAAATCGAAGCCGATCGAATTCAATGCGGCGGAGGCGTTCAGGCCGTCTGCAAGGTCGCGTTGAGCTGCGACACCTTCGAGACTACCGTTCGGCGTCAGACCGGGCAAGCTCTTGATCGCGCGGCTTTCGCGGCGCTGGCGGCCCTGTTGCTCGTCGTGGGCGGGTGCACGGAGCGCTGCCTGCTCAACAGCGAGTGCGGCGAGGGCGAGGTGTGTTTGGAGGGGCGCTGCCTGACGCGCTGCAAGACCGACCAGGAGTGTCCGCAGGCGCTCTTCTGTCTGAGCGGCGGGTGTCAGGTGCCCGACCCGGAGGCGCGGCCGGTCTGCCGCGACGACGCGGGGTGCGTCGACGCAGCGGTTGAACCCGAGGGGGACGCGGCGTTTGCCGATGG
>JAGQJJ010001045.1 GCA_020430675.1 Myxococcales bacterium | reverse complement strand
CCATCGGCGCCGCCGGGCGCGTGCTCAGCCAGCCCGCCAGCACCGGTTCTCCGGCGGCGTCGAAGGCCCGCACTTCGATCGGCGCGTCGGCGTCGGCGCCCGGCCGAAGATGGCATCGCATGGCACGCGCTTCAACGGCGAACAAGGTGACATCGGCCCACGCGAAGGGCAGCCGGGCCGCGTCGATGCCATCGAGGGCCAGCGCATGCAGCGCGGCGTCGAGCAGCGCCGGGTGCAGGCCGTAGCCGGCCGCTTCGAGCGCCTCGGGCAGCGCGACCTCGGCGTAGACGCCGTCATCGGCCCGCCACGCCGCGCGCAGGTTGCGAAACGCCGCACCGTAAGCCAGTCTAAGGTCGGCGAGGCGATCGTAGTGGCCGTCGAGGTCGAGCGGGGCGCCCGCGGGCGGCCAAGGCATGGCAGCAACCGACCGCATGCCTTGATCGATGATGCCCCGCGCATGGGTCGTCCACGCGGCGTCGTCGTCGCGGCGGCCAAACACGCCCACGGCGCGCCGCCCGTCGGATTCTGGTTCCCCCACGCGCACTTGCAGCGCCACGGCGCCAGTGTCTGGCACCGCGAGGGCGTCTTGCAGCGTCAACTCAACCACGCGAGGGCAGCCGACCGCGCGGCCGGCGGCCAAAGCGAGGTCGAGCAGGCCGGTGCCGGGCAGGACGGCCGCGCCAAAGACGCGGTGGTCGGCCATCCACGACGGGGCCGTCGATGAGAGCCGGCCGGTGAACAGCACCGCGTCGGTCTCGGCGTCGACGACCGCGGCTTCGAGCAGCGGGTGCGCCACCGGGCGCAACCCGGCGCCCGGCGCGTCGATCCGGGGCGTGGGCACAAGCCAGTATCGCTGACGCTGGAAGGCATAGGTGGGCAGCGGTGCCACCGGGCCCGATCCCATGACCCGCCGCCAGTCGATGGCATGGCCGGCGATGTGCAGCGCGCCCAGGGCGCGGTGGATGGCTTCGAGGCCCGCGTCACGGCGCAGCGAGGCGGTCACGACCCCGGCGTCGAATGCCCCGGCCAGCGTCGGGTGCCCGCCCAACTCGACGAAGAGGTCATGGCCGTCGCCGGTGAGCGCGCGCACCGCCCGGTCGAAGCGCACCTCATCGCGGACGTTGCGGCGCCAGTACCCGGCGCCGAGCGCCGCGCCGTCGAGGCGGCCGCCCGAGACCCCGGAGTACAACGGCACCGTCGACGCCCGGGGTCGGATGCCATCAATGGCATCAACGAAGGCATCGAGAATGCCTTCCATGTGCGCGCTGTGCGCGGCGAAGCCAATGGCCACTCGGCGGCAGAAGACGCCCTCAGCAGACAGCTCGGCTTCCAGCGCGGCGATCGCGTCGGCGTCACCGGAGGCCACCGCCGACGCGGGCCCGTTGACCACCGGGACGGTGAGCGGTGCGCCCTCAAGCCGCGCCGCGAGCGCGTCGGCGGGGAGGCCGGTGGCCAGCATGGCGCCGCGCCGCTTGATGCCGGCGATGAGCCGCCCACGCGACGCGACGACGCGGGCACCGTCTTCCAACGAGAGCGCGCCGGCGATGACCGCGGCGGCGATCTCGCCGACGCTGTGGCCCACCACGGCCGCCGGCTCGACGCCCAGGCTGCGCCAGACGGCGGCGAGCCCGAGGCTCATGGCAAAGAGCGCCGGCTGGACGACGTCGATGCGATCGAGCGGCGGCGCGTCGTCGGCGCCCGCCAGCACGGCGCGGACCGACCAGCCGGTCAGCGGCGCCAGCGCGGCGTCACAGGCGTCGATGGCATCGGCGAACGCAGGGGATTCGTCGAGCAGGGCCCGCCCCATGCCAGGCCATTGGCTGCCATGGCCGGGGCAGACGAACACGACCCCGGCGGTGGGCCCGGAATCAACCATGGCTAGGAAGGCGGAATTCGAAAGGGCGAGTGGCTCCCAACGCGGAGCAGAGGGAGAACGAGCCATGC
>JAGQJJ010000103.1 GCA_020430675.1 Myxococcales bacterium | reverse complement strand
CCTCGGGGCCAGCCCGTGCGCGTTCCTCCGCGCCGGCACAGCGCGACGGCGGCCACGCCAACGCTGCCTCCGCCCCCTTCGTCGGCCACGGGGTGATGGCCGGATGGGTCGTCCCGGGCGCGCACGTCCATGGGTCGTGTCGTGCGCCCCCAGCCGAAGCGGGCGGCTGAGCGTCGGGCGGCCGCGCGCGGGCGCAAGGCGGCCGGCCGCGGGCCTTCTCGTAGAGTTCGGGCATCGATGCGCTCCTCGGCGTCAGCTCAGCAGCGACAGGGCGATCTGCGGCGACTGGTTGGCCTGCGCGAGGATGGTCGTGCCCGCCTGCTGCAGGATCTGGTTGCGCGCCAGCTCGGCCGTCTCCTGGGCGAAGTCGGCGTCTTCGACGCGGCTGCGCGAGGCGGAGAGGTTCTCCGAGATGGTGCTGAGGTTGGCGATCGTGCTCTCGAGGCGGTTCTGCACCGCGCCGAGGTCGGATCGGTCCTGGGCGATCTGGGCCAGCGCGCGGTCGAGCACTTCGATGGCGCGGTTGGCCGCGTCGCGGTCGAGCACGTTGACGGTGGCGACCGAGTTGGTGCGGGTCACCCCGATGATCTGGGCCGCCGCGAAGCCGATGTCGGCGAGCTGGCCGCCCGAGACAAAGAACTGCTCGTCGCTCGACAACTCGAGCCGCGACGTGGTGACGCCTTGCGCGAGGCCGGTGACGTTCGCCGCGGCCCCTGCGGCCAGCACCTCGATGTTGCGACCGTCGACGGCCGAGAGCACCAGGTGCGCGTTCTCATCGAGCGTGGCGACCACGCCGGTCAGATCGCTGACCGCGTTGATCTGGGCGGTCAGCTCGTCGTTGGCGTCGTCGGCCACGACGTTGAAGCCGGTGATGACGCGGCCATTGATCGTCAGGAAGTTCGCCGAGTCGAGCGTACCGCCGGCGATGTCGGCGTTGCCTTCATCGACCGTGGTGAGCGCCCGGGCCTGGACCCCGGTGAACTCGGTCATGTCATTGATGGCCGCGGCCTTGGCGATGGCCGAGCCGGTGGCAAACGACGTCGACACCGTGTCGTCTTCGGCGACGGTCGTGCGGATGGTGATGCCATTGATCACCACATCGGCGGCGCCGCGGGCGAGCGCGTCGGTGCCGACCACATCGGTGGTGGCGATGGCCGACAGCCCCAGGTTGGTCGACCGGGCGTCGCGCACGCGCACCGAGAGCGTCTCGTAGGCGTTGGCGCCGACGTGGAAGAAGGACTGCACGAAGTCGCCGTTGATGACCTTCTGGTTGTTGAAGGTCGTCGTATTGCCGATGCGATCCAGCTCGGCGATGAGCTGGTTCACCTCGGAGTTGATCGACTCGCGGTCCTTCTCGGTGTTGATATCGCTCGCCGCCTGCACGGCCAGCTCGCGCATGCGCTGCAGGATGTTGGTGCTCTCCTGCAGGGCACCTTCCACCGTCTGCGCCAGGCTGATGCCATCATTGGTATTGCGCACCGCCTGGTTGAGCCCGCGGATCTGCGCGCTGAACCGGGTGGTGATGGCGAGGCCGGCGGCGTCGTCCTTCGCGCTGTTGATGCGCTTGCCGGTCGACAGGCGCTGGAACGACCGCGTCAGCCGGTTGGTGCTTGCGGTCAGGTTTCGCTGCGAGTTGATCGAAGCGATGTTGGTATTGATGAACAGACCCATTTCCATCTCTCCATGAGAAGATCCGCCGGATGGCACCGCGCGGACGGGGCGTCCTTGCCCCAAGTCATTTCATGGCATCCGCAGTCTGCGGACGCGCGTGATGGGAGCTCGAACCGATGGCACCGCCAGCGTCTTGCCGGCTAGGCGCGTGTATCGCATAGCCCGGCACTTTGCGATGCACGCCCCCGTGAGCCGATTTCTGTGTCACTCAGCGCTCGCAATACCTTCTGGTATTCCTGCGGCTTCGTTCCTTGAACTCGGGTCACGGTGTCGCACCTCGCTCGACCGGTTATGCGCTGCACGCTCCGAGGCGCGCTCCCTCGGGATTCACACTTCAAGGCACTGACCGCGCGCCGCCTGGCCCGCGATCGATGGCATACTTTCATCCACGGCCACGTGGACGCACTTCACCCATCGACGCCCGCATGAGCGCCGGCATGGCATGCTCGGCATGCCATCACCTCGCGTCGATGACACCTCCCCACCCGGTCCTGCCGGGTCGAGGGCCCGCGCGGGGCGGGCCGGTGGCATGCCTTCGTGGTCGCCCACGGGCCCGCGGCGGCGCGCGGCCCAAAGCGGCGACCTGCGCCGCGACGGACGCTCGGCCATTCAATGGCATGAGACCCTCCCCGAGCCTTGTCATTGCAGGAGCGACAACGCCGCCTGCGTGTTCTGGTTCGCTTGCGCCAGGATGGTCGTGCCCGCCTGTTGCAGAATCTGGTTGCGCGCCAGCTCGGCCGACTCGCCAGCGAAGTCCGCGTCGAGGATGCGACTGCGTGAGGCCGACATGTTCTCCGAGATGGTGCTCAGGTTGCTGATCGTGCTCTCGAGCCGGTTCTGCACCGCGCCAAGGCGCGAGCGGTCGCGCGAGACCTGCTCCAGCGCCCGGTCGACCACCTCGATGGCCCGGTTGGCCGTGTCGCGGGTGCGCACGTCGACCGATTGCATCGCCTGGCTGTTCTGCACGCCCACGAGCTGCTCGACCTGGAAGCCGATGCGGTTCAGGTCGGCCACCGCCGGCGCGCGGATGAAAAACTGGTCGGTGCTGGTGAACTCAAGCCGCGCGGTGGTCACACCGGCGCCGAGGCCGGTGATGTTGGCCGCGTTGCCGACCGCCTGCACCTCGATATTGCGCCCGTCGACCGCGCTCAGCACGACGCGGTAGTTGGCGTCGAGCGAGGCGACGACGCCGGTCTTGTCGACGACGGCGTTGATCTGCGCCACCAGCTCGCCGTCGGCGTCGTCTTCCTGCACCGCGAAGCCGATGATGACCTCGCCGTTGATCTGCAGGTAGTTCGCCTGGTCGAGCGTGCCGGCGGTGACATCATCGTTGGCTTCATCAAGCGTGGTCAGAGCGCGCACGCGCACGCCGGTCAGCTCGGCGATGTCATTGATGGCATTGGCCTTGGCGATGGCCGAGCCGGTGGCAAACGAGGTCGAGACGGTGTCATCAACCGCGCTGGTGCTGCGCAGCGTGATGCCATTGATCAGGATGGGGTTCGCGTCTTTGGCGAGCGCATCGGTGCCGACCTGCACCGAGGTGACCACCGCCGCCCGGCCGAGCGAGAGCGGGCGCGCGTCCTTGACGCTGACCGCGATGGTCTCCCAGGCGTTGGCGCCGACGTGGAAGAACGACTGCACGAACTCGCCATTGAGCACATGCTGGTTGTTGAAGGTGGTGGTCTCGCCGATGCGATCGAGCTCTTCGATCAGCGCCTGCACCTCGTCATCGAGCGAGGCGCGGTCGGCTTCGGTGTTGATGTCGCTCGCCGCCTGCACCGAGAGCTCGCGGATGCGCTGAAGGATGTTGGTGGTCTCTTGCAGCGCGCCTTCGATGGTCTGCGCCATGCTCAGCCCGTCGCCGGTATTGCGCGCGGCCTGGTTGAGCCCCCGAATCTGGGAGGTGAAGCGGGTCGAGATCGACAGGCCGGCGGCGTCGTCCTTGGCGCTGTTGATGCGCAGGCCCGATGACAGCCGCTGGTAGGCGCGGTTCACGAGGCGACCGCTGGCCGCCAGGTTGCGCTGCGCGTTGATCGACGCGACGTTCGTATTGACGAACAGACCCATGGCTTCACTCCCTGATCACAGCCACCGCGCCCCCGCATCGGGCGCGCTTCGGTGGAGACGGCATCCTTGCCGTCGCGCCCTCGAAGGCCGGGTCGGGTCCGGCTCTCTCGAGTTCGCGTTCACCTGTCTCATCGTCGGACCGAGCCGAACCTTGAGGCGCAGGCAGGGTCGAGACCCGCCGCGGGAAAGACGGCCGGATTAACAGACCGGGGAATGCGGCCGCGATAAGCCAGCGATCGTCAAACCGGTGACGCCCGCTATGGGTTCGTTGGCGCTGAGGGCCGCCTCTGGGCCCCTTTTGGCCCAATCCGGGCTGGCACGCCCCTTGAAATCGCCGCCTGACGCCCATCCCGCCGCGGCGGCGGACGGCGCGCGAATGACATGGAGGGGTGAGATGGTCCCCGGTTCGAATGCCAACGACCAGATGGAAGACCTGCAACGCAAGCTGTCGTTTTCCGAGGCGGTCGCTGATCCGCTCGACTTCGACCAGCTGCTGGCGCGGGCGAGCGCGCTGCTGTCGCGGTGGGCGCAGTCCGATGTGGTGACGCTCATCCTGCCGCCCGATCGCGAGGGGGTCGAGCCGCTGCTGCACATCTTCGGGCGCCAGCCGGTGCTGCCGCTCGCCGAGCGCTCGATCCGCGATGATTGCGCGCTGCTGCTCGCCGAGATGGACTTCGCGCACCTGCCCGGCGAGGCCCTGCGCCTGCGCCGCGGCCCCGAGCTGATGCCACTGCACCAGCCGGTGCGCGACGACACCTTGTACCGCTTCTGGTCGCATGAGTTGGTCATCGAGGACCAGATCGTCGGAATCGTGGCGCTCTATGGCTTCACCGACTGGCTGCTCTCGCCCCGCATCAAGCGCCTGCTCGGTGGTTTGATGCCGCCCCTGGCGCGCGCGGTCAGCACGGCGGCCTCGGTGGCGCGACTGCGCCGCGCCGGCCACAAGGACGAGAGCACCGGGGTCTACAACCGGCGCGGCTTCGTGGAGCAGGTCGAGCGGGAATGCGCCCGCGCCACGGCCACCGGGCACGCGCCGGCGCTGCTGCTGCTCGACGTCGAAGATCTGGCCTCGTCCGCGAGCACGGCCGAGGGCGTGGGGGTGTTGCGCGCGATGACCGAGGCGCTCGCCGCGGCGGTGCGCCCGTTCGACGTCATCGGCCGCTTCGGCGAAGAGGAGTTTGTGGTGCTGCTGCCCGAGACCAGCGTCGACGAGGCGACAGCGGTGGCCGAGCGCATCCTCGATCTGGCCGGCCAGCTCAGCTTCCACGGCCGCCCGTTGCAGGTGAACATCGGCGCGTCGCTCTATGGGGGCGGCACGATCGACGCGCTGTTCCAGGCCGCCGACGAAGCGCTCTATCAGGCGCGGCGCCAGGGCGCGCTGCAGGCGGCCGGCGGTTGAGCCGCCCTACTCCGCGGGCGTGATGACCAGGGCGTCGGGCCGCTCGGCCGGCGGCGCCGCCTCGGTGGGTTTGCAGCGGTTCTCGGTGCAACGCTGGCCCGGCGCGCAATCGGCGTCGACCCCGCAGACAAAAGCCTCGCAGACGCCGCGCTCGCGGTCGCAGACCTGGGTGCCGGGGCAGTCATAGTCCTCTTCGCACTCGGCGCAGCCCCACGCGGTGCCCAGGGCGCCGATCAACACCCATCTCGCCAGGTGACTGCGCATGCGCGCATCGTAGTCGGCCACCGCGCAAGTTCGTAGTGGAATCCCACCGGCGCCGGCCCGCCGCTGATCCACAAGCCATCACCACGCGCCGCTCGGCTTGATTCGGCCGTCGCCCTGCCCATAGAATCGCCCGCACTGCGTCGAACGGAGCGATTTCCATGCAGATTCAGCGGTTTGTGGTCCTCTTTGCCGCCGTCGCCCTCGCGGTGGGCTGCGACGATGGCGGGGGCGGCGATGTGGACGCGGCGCGCTTCGACGCGGCGGTGGTCGACGGCGGCGGGGGCAACGGCGGCGACGGCGGCTCGGGCGGCACCGGCGAGACCGTCGAGCATCTGCGGCTGTCGTACATCAAGGAGGTCACCCCCCGCGATGGCAGCCCGCCCAGCATCGACATGGTCATCTTCGATTTTGATGACAACGAGGAGTTCAACCTCACCCGCGGCCTGGGCGACGTCGACTGCGTGACCAAGAAGTGCCGCCTCAACCCGGACATGACCTGGATCGGCTGGCTCGAGACCGACCCGGGCGGCGGCGGCTTCCGCCTCTTCGTCGCGCCGGTCGACGTCAAGCGCAAGGAGGTCGGCCGCGCCGAGAAGCGCCTGGTCGACGATGGCGTCAACGACTTCGAGTTCACGACCTACAAAGAAGATCCGTTCGACGATGCGTCGCCCGAGGTCGAGCTGGTCATCTACAGCAAGGGCCAGGCGGCGGGACCGACGGCCAAGATCGACGTGCGCGCCTCGCCCGTCGCCGCGCCCGACGAAGCCACCTGCGCCGATGGCGGCGGACTGCCCGATTGCCCCGGGCTGGTCGGCCTCATCAATACCAACGGCGCGTTCCGCGTCACCGATTTCGGCTCGCTGATCATCCTCATCGAGACCACGCTCTCAACGATGACGCTCAACTTCTTCAACATCGCCTCGGGCGCGCAGCAGACGATCTATACCTTCGGCGACGAGGGCATGACCGGCTCGGAGTTCTCGGGCCGGCAGCCGATCGGCTTCTCGCCCGATGCCACCTATCTGGCGGTGTTCACCCGCACCGACTTCGTCTGGCGGCTCAACGCGCTCGAAGCGCGCCCGAGCCCGCCCGCGCCGGCGGTCAAGGAGCTGTTCGAGGTGTCAACGCACCCCGAGGGCGACTGCATCCGCGCCATGCCCTACAACTTCAACGAGGTGCGCTTCGACCCACGCTTCAGCGCCGACGGCGGGCTCATCTACTTCCTCGCGCGCGGCGATTGCAGCCGCCAGCCGGGGCAGGAGAACCCGACCAACCGCGACGACTTCGACATTCTGCGCATCAACCGCAACCTGACCGGCGAGGTCGAGAACGTCACCCATAACCTGCGGGCCAGCCACTGGAGCAATCACGACATCGGCGACTTCGACCTGTCGCCCGATGGCCACCGGCTGGCGTTCACCGCACAGCGGCCCAATCAGGCGACGAACCGCTCGATCTGGGTGATCGATCCCGACACCGGCGAGTACGACTGCTCGCGGGGGCCGGTGCTGGTGGATCTGGGGGATGGGCCCGAGCGTTGCGAGTTCATCTTCGATGATCGCAACGGGGCCGACGTGAAGCATCGCGACCTGAACTTCCACATCGTGGCGGTCCCGGTCGACTGACCGTACCGGCGCCTCAACCTGCGAGGCGCCGCGGCCGATCCCTCGAAATGGCTGTGTTGAGTTCAGACCCCGAGCCGGGCGGCTCGGGCGGTCTCGATCACTCGTCGTCGGGCAAGTCGTTGATCGAGGGGAACTTCTGGATATCGGTGCGCGCGATCCGCCACGCCTTCTGAACGATCCACGAAAGGGAGCGATCCTGCCGGGCCGCTTCTTCCTGGATCTCCTTCAACATCTCTTCGGGGAAATAGAGACTTTGCTTGCGCTTGTCCGAACCGGCCATCCTTCAGGGCTCCTCCGTGTCGCTGTACGCCCCATTTTGGCCGGGTCGCGGCTTGTGTCAAGGTTGAATACGATTGCCTACTTCTGCACACCCTCGCTCGCGCCGCCGCCTTGTGCCGCGGGGGGCGAGAGCGGCACCGATTGCCGGTTGCCGGCGGGCGGAAGCTGCAGCTTGGGCAGCTGGCGCGCATCGAGGTGCAGCGTCTTGGGCTTGATGAACGGCGCCGCCTTCTGGATGGGCAGCTCCTTGAGCTTGCTCGAATCGACAAAGCGCAGCCGCCCGAAGCGGTCGAGCGCGTGGAAGTCGGGCACCACTGGCGGCGAGAACGCGGCGGCTTGTTGGCGGCCGCCCTTGGGGAAGTCCCACCGGAAGACGTTGATGCGCCACTCGGCGCTGTGGGCGAGCGGCACGGTGGCGCCGGGCACCTGGGCGGCGGGGATGGCCATCTCGACCACGTAGCCCTTGTCCTGGTCCTCGCGCTGATTGAGCGTGCCATCGACCACGACCGCGGTCTTGAAGCCCTCCATGTTCCACGCCTTGGCCGCCGCCAGGTCGCTGCGATGGCTGACAAACTTCGCGTCGAAGATCACGTTGGCCGGGGTCACCTGAAGCTCCAGGTAATCCTTCTTGTCGCCGTCGGCGTCGATGAACAGCTCGATGACCTCCTGCTCCCAGGTGTTGCTGTCGCGCTCGGTGAAGGTGCTCCAGACGTCGTCATCTTCGCTCTCGACGGCCACGTAGAGCGTGTTGTCGTCCCACGCAAAGCGCGCCTTGGTCTTCGGCGCCGTGCCATTGCGGCCATCGGGCGTGGTGAACGCCGCGGTGGGGCGCGCGCGCTGCCAGACCGGCTCGTCGAGCTTGCCGTCGACGTTCATCACCTCGTCGGCGTTGAGGCGCGCGGCGACCGCGAGCGGCAGGTTGGGCTTGCGGTCGGGCGCTTCGCTGGCCGCGCCCTTCACCGTGAGGGTCGCCACGATCACCCGGCCCTCATTGTCATGGGGCGCATCGTCGTTCTGGATCTTGAGCCGATGGTTGCCGCGGAAGAGGCCCCAATAGATCTTGGCCTCGCCGCCCGGAAAGTCCTCGCGCACCTTGATGACCTGCACGTCCTTGACGTACTGGCCCTTCTTGAGCCCCCGCAGCGGTTGCAGACCCTCGATCGGGTGATGATCGAGGTTCATCCAGGCCTTGGGATCATTGCGGCGCCCCTGGAAGTGCACGAAGATCATGTTGTCGGCCGGGCTCTCGGCGAGCACCTCCAGGTAATACGTCACCGTCAGGGTGTCGCCGGGCGCGACCTCGGTCTTGTCGATGTCATAGCCCAGCAGCTTGACCTGGTCTTCGATGACCGCGCCGATGGCGTGCTGCGGCGTGGGCGGGGCGGCGAGCAGGTGGGCTTCGACCTTCTTCTGCTGGGCCGGCGTCAAGGCGGGCTCGGCGTACTCCTGACAACCCCAGGCGAGCAGCAGCGCCAGCGGGGCCGAGATCGAGAGGCGGGCGAAAGACATGGCGTCTCCTGGATCGACGGGTCCGACGGGTGAATCTGGCCGATCGCGCCCGGCGACGCAACCCGTCAAGGCGTGACCGGCGTGACCACCGGCGGGGCTTCAAAATCGGCCGTGGGGTCGACGCGCCCCCGGCGGTGAAAGAGCAGCTCGAGCTGACCGGTCATCTCATCGAAGCGCAGGTCGACTCGATACGACAGCAACCGCCACTGCATGCCGCTGTATTTGCCCAGGTAATGGTGCATCTGGAGATTCTCGCCCGCGCCGAGGCGGATGGCGATGGCCTCTTCAAGCGCCGCCCGCCGCTCGTCGACGGCATAGCCCGGCACGAAGGTGGCCAGCACCGCGTCGACCTGCTTGCCATCGGGCGAGAGCTGGTAGTGCACCATGCGGAACGGGCCCTCTTCGAACCGCTCGATCAGCACGCGCGGCGAGTAGAGCGA
>JAGQJJ010001044.1 GCA_020430675.1 Myxococcales bacterium | reverse complement strand
CGTCCACAGCGGGCTGACCGGCTTCTCCATCATATAGGCCCCGCCCCAGACGCCGATGGCCGCGCCGGCGGTGCTGCCCACCAACGCGCCGATGGCCGGGCCGCGGAAGCCGCCGAGCGGCTGCGTATCATCGCCCGCGGCGATGGCATCGCCGATGGTGCCGCCAAGCAGGCCCACCGCGCCCGCAGCGAACAGGCCCGCGACGCTTTCGGCCTCAAACGCCAGGATGGGATGCCGCTGATAGAGGGCGTCACCACCGCTGACCTGCTTGCGCTCGCGCGCCTCGCGCTCGGCCGCGAGCCGCTCGGGCTCGGTGAGCACGTCGTCGAAGGCCGCCTGGTCCTCCTTGAACGCACCCGCAGGGGGCAGCGGGGGAGCGGGATCCGACTCGGGTTGGGCGAGCGCGGTGCCGGCGAAGGCGACCGCGAGAATGGAGCTGCAATGGACGAGCTTGGGCATGCCCTCGTTTTCGGCTCCCGCCTCGCGCCTGTCAAGGCGAACCCCCGCGACCCGGCGCACCGAGGCTCTCGAGAGTCGACGACATTTCGGTGCGCAACGAAAACGCGGCCGGCTCGCCACCTCCCTTCCGGTGCGCTCGCCCGGAGCCCGCCAGGGCCGGGGCAGCGACGGATGGCACGATCGGTGCTCAGCGAAGCAGGGTTCGACCCAGCCAGCCGGTCACGCCTCGAAGGGAGCCTCGATGTCCGCAGCCGTTTTGACGATGGGGCCCGAGCCGCCCACACCCGCCAACGGGCCCGATCGATTCGCCCGCCTGACCGAAGCGATGGGTCGCTATGCCCGCGGCGATGCGGCCGCGTTTGCCACCGTCTACGCGGTGCTCGCCCCGCTCGTCCGCCGCACCTTGCGGCGTTTTGTCGACCCGGACGCCGCGGACGACCTGGCCCAGCGCACCTTTCTGCGCGTGCACCGCGCCCGGCACCAGTATCGGCCCGGCACGCCGGTCGGCCCCTGGGTGCTCACCATCGCGCGGCGCCTGGCCATCGACGAGTCGCGCCGCGCCCATCGCCGTCATGAGGTCTTCGTCGACGCGCTGCCCGAGCCTGCGGCGCCGACCGGCGATCCGATCGAAGCCACCGAAGCGATCGACGCCGTGCGGGCCGCGGTCGACGCGCTGCCCGAGACCCAACGAGCGGTCATTGCCCTGCACAAGCTGGAAGAGCGGCCCTTCGCCGAGGTGGCCCAGGCGCTCGACGTGCCCGAGGGCGCCGCGCGCATTCGCGCCTATCGTGCCTACGCCCGACTGCGTGCGGCCCTCAGCGGCTTCGTGAGCGCCTGACCGCTGTGCGTTGACACGCTCAGCGCAGATCGGCGCTGTCGAGCACCTGGCCCTCGGCGGCCGGGTCGAGCGCGGCGCGCACCAGACCCGCGGCCAGCGCCTCGCCGCGAATGGAGCGCAGCCGGTCGGCCGTGCGTTTCGCCCCGAACAGCCGCACCGCGCCCAACAGCGCGTCGGTGACCGCCGCGCCGACCGCTTCGCCGGGGCGCGATGCGTCGCGCTCACCGATGAGAAAGCTGGGCCGCGCGATGGTGAACGGCAGCCCGCTCGCCCGCAGATGCGCCTCGGCGCGGGCCCGCGCCTGCATGTATGCGCCGCGCGCGCTGGGCCCGGCGCCGAGCGACGAGAGGTAGACGAAGCGCGGCCGCAACGCCGAGGCGACGGCGGCGTCGATGAGCAGCACCGTCAGCCCGTAGTCGACCGACTCGTAATCGCCATCGCCGGCCTTCGTGCGCTGGCGCGTTGTGCCGAGCAGCGCAAAGACCAGCTCGGGCCGCAGCCGCGCAAACGTGGCCTGCATCGCCTCGGGCGTCCACGGCGTTTCATCGACGGCGGCGCCCATCTCATCGAAGCGCCCCCGCCACTCATCGAGGCGCGCCGAGTCCGGGCGGACATGCGCAAAGGTCTCAACGCCCGCCGCGACCAGG
>JAGQJJ010001043.1 GCA_020430675.1 Myxococcales bacterium | reverse complement strand
CGTCGACGCTGCCGTCGGGGCGTTTGATGGCCGCGTAGGCCGACATCCAGGTGCCTTGGGCGTCGGTGTGCAGGTCAGACACCGCGTGGGGCACCTCGCCGGCGAAGACGGGGCGCATCTCGGGGCGAATCGACACGACGTCGTTGAAGCTGGGGCTGGTATGCGTCAGCACCACGTAGACGGCGGACTGCTCATCGAGGCGGCGCAGGGTGACCGGTGGGCTGCCGAGGCGGTGCTGGTCGGCGACCATGCGCAGGTCGTGGCGCACCGACTCGAGCGCGGGGCCTCGGGCTTCGGTGGCGCGGGGCAAGGCGGCATGACGGGCGGGGTCGACCGCAGCGGCGGCCTGATCGGCCACCGCCAGCAGCGCGTCGGCGGCGGCGGTCCGACTCCAGGAGGCGTGCAGCCACGAGCCCACAAAGGTCAACACGGCAGCGAGCGCGGCCCAGATCACCGCGCGCTGCACGCCCGATCGATCTGCGGTTTTCATTTTGGGTCCAGCGCATCAAACGACGACATGGCCCGATAGTGAACCAGCCCGCCCGCGCCGACAACTCCCTCGCCGGTGGCTTCAGCGCCCCAATTCGGCGCGAAGGGCACCCTCGAGGTCGGCGTGGCGGAATGCATAGCCCGTCTCTTCGAGCACCTTCGGCCGAACGCGCTGCCCGGCGAGCAGCACCGCATCCGCCGCCTCGCCGAACAGGGCGCGCAGGGCAAAAGACGGCGCGGGCAGGAAGCTCGGCCGGTGCAGCACATGGCCCAGCGTGCGGGCGAAGTCGCGGTTGGTCACCGCGCGGGGCGCGACCAGGTTGATGGGGCCTTCGATCGAGCTGTGGGCCAGGCAATGCGCGATGGCGCCGAGCACGTCGTCGAGCGCGATCCAGCTCATCCACTGCGTGCCGGGGCCGATGGGGCCGCCGGCGCCCATCGCAAACGCCGGGCGCATCTTGGCCAGCGCGCCGCCTTGCGCGCTGAGCACCACGCCGATGCGCAGGTTGACCACCCGGATGCCCGCGTCGCGGGCCGGGGCGCAGGCGGCCTCCCAGGCGGCGCAGACCTCGCCGAGAAAGTCGGTGCCGGGCGCGGAGTTCTCGTCGACGACTTCATCGCCGCGGTCGCCATAAATGCCGATCGCCGACGCGCTGAGCAGGGTGCGCGGCTTGTCTTTCAAACCCGCGAGCGCCTCGCAGAGCTGGCGCGTGCCTTCGACGCGGCTTGAGCGGATGACCTCTTTTTTGGCCGGCGTCCAGCGCCCCAAGATGGGCTCGCCGGCGAGGTGGATGACCGCGTCGAGGCCTTCGAGGCCGGCGGCGTCGAGGTGGTCGGGCGCCTGCCAGCGCACCTCGTTTACGTCGCGCGGCGCCCGGCGGACGAGGCGGCGCACGGTGTGGCCGCCGGTGGTCAGAAAGGGCAGCAGCGCACCGCCGATGAGGCCACCGGCGCCGCCGACCGCGATGTTCAGCTTGGGCAGCCCGGTGTGGGCGCGAAGATCGTCGTTCATGAGGCGATGCCGATGGTCGAAGAGGCGCGCCAGCTTGCGGCGGACCATTCCGCCGCCCAGCCATTGGCCGAGCGCCCCGAAAGGCAGGCGATATTCGATGCGATCATGCAGCGTGCTGCGGCGCGCGTCGAGCGGCGTCACGCGGTGGGTATGGGCCCAGGCGGCAAAAGGGCCGCGAAGCTGCACGTCGCGGAACGACACGCCGGGCACGTAGTCGCGGTGCTCGACCTGCCAGGTGACCGGAAGGCCGCCGAGGCGCACGCGCAGCACGCCGCGGCTGCCGTCATGCAGGTCGGGCGGGGCCTGCACGATCTCGACCGGATCCCACGGCGGCATGAGGCGCTGAAACGCGCCGGGCCGCTCATGCCACGCAAAGACCTCGGCCGCAGGCGCCGGGCACTCGACCGCGCGGCTGAAGACCTGGGTCACAGATGACTCCGCAGCGCCAG
>JAGQJJ010001042.1 GCA_020430675.1 Myxococcales bacterium | reverse complement strand
CAGAGCGCCCGGTGCGCGGCGGTGCCTTGCGCCTGCGGCTCGAAGCCGAGCACTGCGCGGCTGAACGCCGACCAGAGCGGGCGCGCGGCGTCGGCAGGCGACAGCGGGTACTGCACCGCGGTGCCGGCCGGCGGGTCGTGGAACGTGCGATAACGGGCGTGCAGGTCGGCGGCGCCATCGGCGGGGTGCCAGCGATCGGACGGCCGGGCCGCGCCCGCGCCTGCCCCGACCGCGGGCGCGTTTCGGGTGCGGAATTGCTCGATGATGCGGATGCCGCGGTCGAGCTTCGCCACGCCGGGCGGGGCGAACAGCGCATCGCGGACGCATTGGCCGAAAGCCAGCTGCAGGGCCATGCTCAGGCCGTGCGCCGTGCCGCGCCAGCGGTAGAAGTCGACCGCGTGGCGGATGAACAGGCGCCGCCGTCCCTCCTCCCAGGCGGGGTCGAGCGCAACGCCCAACCACGCGGCGAGCCAGTCGAGCGCCTCGGTGGGCGCGGCGTCGGGGTTGAAGAGGGCCTGCACGGTCTCGATGCGGTGCTCGATGGCGGTGTAGAACCCCTCCAGATTGCCCAGGAAGCCGGTCAGGAAGCGGGCCGAGTCGGGGTCCTCGCGGTAGACGGCCGGCAGGTACTCGTCGAGGTAGGAGAAGCGTGGGTACCACGCGCGCAGGCTGCGCAGGCGCGGCGTGCTGCGGCCGTCGCTCGTCAGCGTGACCTCGATCTCGAGGTAGCGCCCGGTGGCGCCGTGCAGGAACAGCTCGACCGTGGCCGCATCGCACGGGTCGTCGCGGCGCACGAAGGGCAGCTCGGTGGCGCGGCGCCGCAGGGGTCGGGGCTGGGGCAGGAACGGTGCGTCGGGCAGCGCGCCCGGCGTGTCGGCAGCGCGCAGGCGCACGGCCAGCGCAGTGGTCAGCGGGAAGTGGCCGTCGAGCATCAAGCGATGCCAGACCAGCGCCGGCTGCTCGCCGTCGAAGACGTGGGTGAAGCGCCCCTCGCGGCGATAGCAGGCGCGGCGCTGCTCGATCAACGGCACGAAGCGGTCTTCCAGGTCATACCAGACACGCCCGTCATGGGCGACCAGCGCCTTGCCGGCGAAGAGGCGCATCGGGTAATGGGCCGGCACCAGGGTCACCGCGAGGGCCTCGCCGGCCCAGCGCACGGTGAAGGCGTAGACCTGCCAGCCGCCCAGGTCGCTGACGTAGAGGTGGCCCAGGTGGTCGGCGTCGGGCGCGGCGGGCACGAAGGCCAGGTCGTGGCCCACCAGCGGCGCGTCGCTCGTGCGGCGCGGGTCGGTGGCGTCGAGGAAGGGCCGCACATGTGCGTCGAGGTCGACCGCGGGGCCGAGCACGCCCGCGCGGACCGAGCGCAGGCGTGCGCGCTGCGCGGTCTGCTCGAGCAAAAGAACGGCGCAGTCGGGCAGCGCGCAGAGCGCCACGAAATCCCCGTCGCCCAGGTCGAGGGCCTGCTGCTCGGGCGCGACGCGGCGCGGGCGGGGGCCCGGATCGCCGTCCACGGGGCCAAAGCCGGGTCCATCGGGCAAAGGCGCTGGCGCGGGCACCAGGTCGAGGCGGCGGTCGAAGCGCCAGAGACGGGCGTGCTCGCGGTCGAGCAGCCACACGCCGCCGTCGGGCGTGGCGGCCATGTCGAAGGGCGCGAAGTCGATGGGCGCCGCGATCGGCAACGGCCCGCCCGCGCCGTGCAGGTCGAACAGCAGCAGCCCGTCGGGCGCGCGGGTCCCGACGATCAGATAGTGGGTTCGGGTGACGGCCAGGCTGACCAATCGGCCCGGGGCGGCCGGCGCGGGCGCGGCGTCGTGAAAGGCGCCGGCAGCGGGCGCAGCGGTGGCCGGCGGGGCATCGAGCGACCAGAACAACGTGGTCTGATCGGTGCCCGCCGACTGGACGCGGATGGCGCGGGCGCTGGCGTCAATCCAATACCACGAGCCGAAGCGGTCGG
>JAGQJJ010001041.1 GCA_020430675.1 Myxococcales bacterium | reverse complement strand
CGAAGACTGCGCCGTCCGCCCTCGCCCGGGCCAGGCTGCGACCTATCGCGTCATCACCGCGACGCGGCGCCCGGGCCCCTGCCCGTCGGCCGAGCTGTGCATGCGCGACGCGACCGGCGACGATTGGACGCCCGCATTCGCCCGAATCCGCGCTGCGTTGCGGCTGGATGCCTAAGTTTCGGCACGTTTTTTGCTGACGGGGCGGGCGTTCGTCGCCCAGCCCCCCGGGAGAAGCCCGTTGCTCCATCGAGTTGGCCTCGCCGTCTCCATCGCCCTGACGCTCACCTGCCTCTTCGCCACCGCCGCCGCCGCCGATCCCTATCGCTGGCGTGCGTATCCTAACGGCGACCGCGCCGTCGCTTTCGACCACGCCGACGACTGGCTGCTGCTCGCCGCCGACGCGCCCTCCCCCGCCGCCATCGAGAACGTGATGGCCAAAGTCGTGCCCGACGCGACCCTGGCCCGCGTGCTGCCGCTCGTCGGCCCGCGCACCGCGATCGAGGTCAGCGGCTCGTCGTACAAGGCCCTGCGCCGTCTGGGCGAGGCCCTGGTCGCCGAGCGCGTCGCGACCCGCTTCTGGCCGGTCATCCGGCGCGGACCGGGCATCGGGTTCTTCGACGAGCGCCTCGCCGTGGCAGTGCGCGATGACGGCGTGCTCAAGCAGTTCGCCAGCGTGGGCGTGAAGGTGCTCGCGCCGACGCGCCTCGAAGGCGTGTGGGCGGCCGAGGCGATCGACGGCGACGGCATCGGCGCCGCCTGGGCGCTCTCCAGCCTGCCCGGCGTGCGCTGGGCCGAGCCGGACATGATCCGCGACGCGGTGCCGGCTGCGCTGCTGCGCGATCCGCAGATCGGCGATCAATGGCACCTGGAGTCGGATGACGATGTCGGCGACATCGACGTGGGCGCGGCGTGGGACATCACGACCGGCGATCTCGACGTGGTCGTAGGCATCTTCGACAATGGCTTCGATCGCGACCACCCTGACCTTGCGCCGAACATCATCGGCGGCTTCGACGCGGTCGATAACGACGACGACCCGGAGGCCGAGTGCGAGTCCGATCAGGACGGCCTGGGTCCGGCGGCGACCTGTCCGGCCGATCGGCCCTACCGCCAGAGCCACGGCACCGCCGTCGCGGGCGTCTCGGCGGCGCGCGGCGATAACGGGGTCAACGGCTCGGGCGTCTGCCCGCGGTGCAGCCTCTACCTCGTGCGCCTGCTCGGTGAAGAGAGCTTCCGTTCGCTGACCAACGCCCAGGCCTTCGCCCGCGCCGAGGCCGAGGGCGTCTGGGTCATCAACAACTCGTGGGGCCCGAACTTGACGCGGTTCATCCCCCTGAGCATCGCCGAGCGCGAGACCCTCAACCGCATCACCACCGAGGGCCGCGGCGGCAAAGGCGTGGTCATCGTGTTCGCGGCGGGCAATGATCTGGCCCCCGCCGATTCCAATCCCTATACCGCGCACCCCTTCGTGATCACGGTCTCGGCCAGCAGCCGGCGCGACGACTTCGCGTGCTACAGCAACTACGGTCAGGTGGTCTCCATCGCCGCGCCCAGCCAGGGCTGCTTCGACGATGAGCCGGGCATCGCGACCACCGATTATGTCGGCGCCGAGGGCTATGACCCGACCGACTTCACCCGCGGCTTCAGCGGCACCAGCGCCGCGTCGCCCGTCGCCGCCGGTCTCGCCGGCCTGGTACTGGCCGCCAACCCCGAGTTGACCGCGCAGCAGGTGAAGCTGGTGCTGGAGGCCTCGGCCGACAAGATCCGCGCCGACAAGCACGACTGGCAGGCGTCGCTGGGCGTCGATCTGGCTGCGGAGTTCGACTACGACGAGAACGGCTTCTCGCCCGGCTTCGGCTACGGCCGCATCAACGCCGGGCGGGCGGTGGCGCTGGCCATCGACCTGCCCGACAACGTGGCCGGCATCTGCGATGACAGCTGCCCGCGCTGCGTGGAGG
>JAGQJJ010001040.1 GCA_020430675.1 Myxococcales bacterium | reverse complement strand
CGAGCGCATCGCGGCAAAAAAGGCGGCGATGGAGAAGGCCGCGCTGGAGAAGGACGCCGCGCGCAAGGCCGCGCTGGAGAAGGCCGCCGCCCCAGCCGCTGCCCCGCCCGCTGCCACGCCGCCGCCCGATGGCGACGCGGTCATGACCTTCGACCCCTCCGAGATGGCCCCCGAAGACAGCGAAGAAGAAGGCGAGGCCGCGCCCGCGCCGCCCGCGCCCGTCGAGCCGGCGCCCGCTGCGCCCGTCCCGCCGCCGGTGGTTGACCCCTACGGCGGCTGAGCCGCGCCGATCAGCCCCACGAGGGCCGGTACATCAGGATCTTGGTCTCCCCGAGCCCGACGTCCTTGAAGTCGGTGATGGGCTGACTCCGCACCCGGTCGACATCTCCGGTGTACTGCGGCCAACAGCTGATGACCTTCGGCGGATCGTCGGCGTTGCCTTCGGCGATCATGACGTGGTGACCGAACGAGTTGACCACGATGATGTCGCCCTTCATGGGCCGCGGCGTATTGGGGTCGTGCGGCAGGTATTCTTTCGGCGCCCCGCGCACGAGGAGCTCTTCGATGGGCACCATCTTGTCTTCGACCGCATCCAGGTCTTCGGGTCGGCGATGGGCAAGATCGGTGGACGCCGTGCCCGTGCCGAGCGAGATCGCCTTTGATTCAAGGTACTTCACGCGCACCTTCTCCCTTGAGAGGTGACCGGCACGCTTGGCGGCGTAGAGCACGGCCTCCCAGCAGTTCAACTTGCTGCTCGTGCTCAGCTTGCCGGTACCGGCCAACGCCCACTTGCCGAAGTCGGTGCTGCCGGCGTAGCCGAATGACTCCCAGCGATACGAGCCGACAAAAGAGGACGACTTGCTCGTGGTCTCCTCGCGCGCGCGGGCGGCGGTCATGTATTTCGCGGCCGCCCCGACGGGCAGCTTTCCGCCATCGCTCATGTCCCGCAGGGCCATTCTGCAGGCCAATGCCGCGCGGTCTCCGCCGCCGAAGGTCTTCACCGCTTTGAAAGAAACGTATTCCGTGGTCGCCTCCAAGAACTCGCGCGGCACCGTCGAGTAGTTGTAGCCCGCGGCGTCGAGCTTCTCGCTGAGCTTGGAAAGGCTGGTGCAGCCCTTGAGGATCGTGGAGGCGTCGGCCCGCCGCGCTTCGTAGTCGCTGGTGCGGGCGCGCAAGGCCGCGTCGGGGATGAAGTACTTGTTCTTGAAATCGGGCACCCGCATCGACTTGTCGTACGGCGTGTAGGTCCGGCGGACGTCGTCCCACTCGTCGTCTTCGGCTTTTCCGGGACCGATATCGTCGAGCACGGCGGAAGCATCTTCCGAGCCATGGCGCCATTTGACGGTGGGATCCTTGTAGCCCTTGCCCCACCTCCAGATCTTGCAATGCACCTGCCCATCACCCGCGCCCGCACGCACGGCATGGGCGACCTCATGCGCCAGCGTGTGCAGGCCGCGGGGCGTCGGGCGAAGCGCGCCCTTGCGGGCGAAGATGTCCTGGCCCACCGTGGCCGCCTCGGCGTCGAGCGAAGCGGCGACGCGGTGGGCGCGCTCATCGGTGTGCAAGCGCACGCGGCTCAGATCGGCGCTGAAGGCGCGCTGGAGGGGCGCGCGCGCGCCGCGAGGCAGCGGGTGGCCTCCACCGCGCGCGGCGTGAATCTCGCGGACGACCGCCGGCGCGACGGCTTCGCCCGCAACGGCCGGTGCGTGCCCCACGTGCGCCGAGCGCCCGGCGAGAAAAGCGTCGGCCGCGCCATCGGCCATACGCTCCTGCGGCGAGTCGGCGGACGCGCGTCGCAAGCCGGGCGCGCCGAGCAGGCGACCCAGCGCGCGGTTGCTTCGGCCGCTCGGCCCATGCGCGGGTGCGCCGACCGGCTCGGCGCCCTCACCGGGCAAGCGCGGATGACCCGAACGGGCAAACGTGCGTGGCATGGTCCCTCCAGCAGACCCTCAGCATCT
>JAGQJJ010001039.1 GCA_020430675.1 Myxococcales bacterium | reverse complement strand
TCCGCTGAGGGCGCCGTGGAGCGGCTGGGTGACCACGGTGAAGGTCAGCGGGTCGCCATCGATGTCATCGCCCCTCAAGGTAATCGCGGTCGGCGTGTCCTCCCGCAGGGTGATCGGTCGGCCCTCAGCGACCGGGGCTTCGTTGTAGCACGCGGTTTGGCCTTCGAAGACAAACGAGAGGAAGCCGCGTCCCCCAAGCTGATAGTCGGTCAGCCGAATGACGAGAAAGCGGTCGATGCGATACTTGAGCGTGCCGCCCTGGCCTTGTTGTTCGGACCACTCGACGACAACGATCGGCTCACCCAGAAGCGTGTCCATCGCAGCGCGCACGGCGCGTGCGTTCGAGACGCCAGGGCTCCCGAAGACCCAGTCATGCACGTCTGGTCGATGGTCCTCAGGGTCGTCGGGATTGTTGTAGGTCGTGCTGTTTCCAGGCGCCATCAGGCTCACGGCGAGCGTCGGCGCGTCGTGTGCGCCCGTCCAGCTGAGTTCGCTGAAGTTCCCCGGGCCCGAGTCGATGTCAAGGCGCTCAACCAGATCACCCCGCTCAAGACCCCGGGCGGAAGCAGCCCGGATGGCCAACGGGTAGAGGTTGCATGTGTTCTTGCTCCACGCTGATGCTCCGGGGAGCGTCAATCCAGCGATTGCCAGACTCTGAGTCATCCACAGCCAGAATGCCCTTGAGGAAGGTATGCCACTGCTCATGTCAACCCCCGCAGCCAAGCCACAACACGCTGCGCGATCCCATGTCAAGGCACAGCCTGTCTCGGCCCGCTCGCGGTGCAAGAAGGCTGCCAGCGATGATCGTCAGATGGCATGGCGGTCTCGGCGCGGCGCCGCGGTCGCATGGTAACTCGGCGGTCACTCGGCGTTACTCGGCAAGACCTGGGTCACTATCGCCATCAACCGCACAGGAGATGACCCATCGGCCCATGGCGTCAGCTTCGCCGGCGTGATGCCATGGCGGTGTCGCGGCGCGTGGCAGGGCCGGCGGTGAGACGATGAGCGGGCAACCGGCCGAGCCGATTGTCAGCCCGGCGCGCGGCTGTCCAGGCGGACGCGCGCTGCGGCGAGCGCGGCGGCGACGCGGGCGGGCGCGGTGCCGCCTTCGCTGGTGCGGGCGGCGACGCTGGCCTCGACCGTCACCGCGGCGCGGATGTCATCGTCGAACACGTCGCTGAACCTGCGGAACTCGGCGAGGCTGAGCGAGGGCAGGGTGCGCTGCTCGACCAGGCACCAAGCGACCAGGCGGCCGACGACGTGGTGCGCTTCGCGGAAGGGCAGGCCCTTGCGCGCGAGGTAGTCGGCGACGTCGGTTGCGGTGACAAAGCCCGCGTCGCAGGCGGCGCGCATGCGGTCGGCGCGCACGCGGCAGGCGGGCAGCAGGCGGCTGGTCGCCTCCAGGCAGTCGGCGAGCGTATCGGCCGCGTCGAACAGCGCCTCTTTGTCTTCTTGCAGGTCTTTGTTGTAGGCGAGCGGCAGGCCCTTGAGCACCGTCAGCAGCGCGATCAGGTCGCCGAAGACCCGCCCCGTCTTGCCGCGCAGCAGCTCGGGGATGTCGGGGTTCTTCTTCTGCGGCATGATCGACGAGCCGGTCGCAAAGGCGTCGCCCAGCTCGATGAACGCAAACTCCTGGCTCGACCAGAGCACCAGCTCTTCGGCCAGTCGCGAGAGGTGCACCATGGCCAGCGCGGCGGCGGCGCAGAACTCGACGGCAAAGTCACGATCGGCCACCGCGTCGAGGCTATTGGCCATCGGCCGGGCAAAACCCAGCGCGGCGGCGGTCTGGCCGCGGTCGATGGGGAAGGGCGTGCCGGCCAGCGCGGCGGCGCCCAACGGGCACTCGGCGGTGCGCTTGCGGCAGTCGAGCAGCCGGCCGCGGTCGCGCTCGAACATCTCGACATAGGCCAGTAGGTGATGGGCCAGCAAGATGGGCTGGGCGCGCTGCAAGTGCGTGTA
>JAGQJJ010001038.1 GCA_020430675.1 Myxococcales bacterium | reverse complement strand
CGCGCTGCGCGACCGCGGCGGCGGCACCGGCCTCGCCACGCTCTGCGTCGGTGTGGGCCAGGGCGTCGCGACCCTCGTCGACGTGCCCTGAGCGAACTGCTCAGGCGCGCAGGTGGCGCGCGATCAACCGATAAACATGGCGATCAAAACCCAGCCCAGTGTGGCTGGTGGCCACCTCGATGTGCTCGGTTCGGTTCTGCGGATTGGGATCGAGGCACGCCTGCCACGAGACGATCTGATCGCTGCGCGAATAGATCGCCACCACCGGCACCGACAGCGGCTGGGCGTTGCGCGCGTCGAAGCGGGCAGCCACCGCGTCCACGTCGATGCCGTTCTTCTGGTAGTAGCTGGCCGACAGCGTGTACTTCGGCCCGCCGACGACCGGCGTGCCCAGCGTGATGATGCGATCCACGTGCGCCATCGGATGCCGCGACGCCTCGCGGGCGATGACCCCGCCCAGGCTCCAGCCGACCAGCCGCACCGGCTGCCCATGCTGCGCGGCAAGGCGCTCGATCTTCGCCACGACCTGCGGCATCAGCCGATCGAGATAGCCGTGATTGCGCCCCAGCCCCCAGCCGTGCGCATCGTAGCCCAGCCGGCCGAGAAAACGGCGCAGCCCGAACGTGGAGCGATCCGAGGTCATGAAGCCGGGCAGCACCAGCACCGGCGCGCCCTCGCCGCGCGGCAGCGCTCGAAAATTCCGGGCCAGCGCGGGCAGCCCGGCGACCGAGCGCAACAGCCCCGTCAGCTCGGGCAGGGGCCTGCCTTCGGGCGGATCGATCATGACGACACAAGTACCAGCCTGCGGGGCACAGGGCAATTGACCCGCGCCCGAGACGGCGCGCATGCTGAGGCATGTTCGGACGACGCCCCGACGCCACGCTCGTCAAGCAGATCACCCCGCTCCAGCGCTTCATGCCCTTCGTCTCGCCGCGGCGCAACGAAGCGCTGGTGCTCTACGCCCAGACCATCTCGGTCGACGCCGCTTTTGCGTTCATCGAAGCGCGCAACGCAAGCCGCCCGCCCGAGAAACGCCTGACGCTGTTCCACGTCATCCTGCGCGCCATCGCGCTCGCGCTCGACGAAAAGCCGCGCCTCAACCGCTTCGTCAAAGGCAGCCGCCTCTGGCAGCGCGATGGCATCTGGCTCACCTTCAGCGCCAAGCGCGCCTTCGCCGACGACGCCTCGGTGATCACGGTCAAGCGCCAGTTCAACCCGAAGGAAGACCTGGAAGCCATGGCCGACGGCGTGCTCGCGCCGCTGTCGAGCAGCCGGTCGGGCAAGCTCACCACCTCCGAGAAGGAGATGGGCGTCATGCTGCGCCTGCCGCTGTCGGTGCTGCGCTTTGCCATGTGGTTCGCCGCCAAGGCCGACGATTGGGGCCTGATGCCGGGCACGATGATTCACGCCGACCCGCTCTACACCTCGGCGTTCATCGCCAACCTGGGCTCGGTCGGCCTCGAAGCGGGCTATCACCACCTCTGGGAGTGGGGCACCTGCCCGATCTTCTGCGTCATCGGCCATATCGCCGAGACGCCCGAGGGCCGCAAGGTCACGCTGAAGTGGACCTATGATGAGCGCACGGCCGATGCCTTCTACGCCGTGCAAGGCATCGAGCGCGTGCGCCACCACGTCGAAAACCCGAGCTGACCGACCGGGCGCAAAGGCGCCGCGCCCCGAGGCCGATTACAGGCACTCCTCGTCGATGCGGCCGTCGCAGTCATCATCGCGCCGGTTGCAGTCATCGTAGGCGCCCGGCCGCACCGCCGGATCGCGGTCGTCGCAGTCGCCGCCGCACGCGGTGAACATGTCGTTGTCGCGGTCGAAGCCTTCGTCCGTCCGGCCATCGCCGTCGTTGTCGACCCCATCGCAGACCTCGGGCGAAGGCATCGCGCCCGGGCAGCCTTCGTCGACCAGCCCATCGCAGTCCTGATCGCGCCCGTCGCCGCAGACCTCGGCCACCGCCTG
>JAGQJJ010001037.1 GCA_020430675.1 Myxococcales bacterium | reverse complement strand
TTGCCCGATGAAGACGATGAACCGCCGCGGCTGGCTGGCCGGATTGCTGCTCTTGGGCGCCGCGACGCTGCTGCCGGCCTGCGAGACCGACGACGGCCACGACCACGACCACGGCACCACCGAAACCTTCACCGTCACGGCGGCCTTCGACGAGGCGGCCAAGGTCGGCAAGAACACGATGACGGTCACGGTCAAAGACAGCGCCGGCGCGGCCGTGAGCGGCGCCGCGGTCACGGTCGACCCGCAGATGCCGATGATGGGTCACGGCAGCATCGACACGCCGGTGGTGACCGACAACGGCGACGGCACCTACAAGGCCGACCCGGTGACGCTGCAGATGTCCGGCAAATGGGTGATCACCGTCAAGGCGAGCAAGGGCAGCGGCAGCGGCGAGGCGACGGTCGACCAGACGCTCTAGCGCTGCACGCGGGCTAGCGCGTGGGCTGCAGCCGAGGCGCCAAACGCCCGAACCACAGCGCTGACGCGACGACCAGCACCGCCATCGCGCCCAGCGCCGGCGTCGGCAGGGCCGGCAGCACGCCAGTGAGCAGCCCCGCCGCCCAGGCTCCGACCAGGCCGAGCAACGCCGCATGCCGCGCCCACTCGGCCCCGCGGGCCCAGGACTTGCGCTCGAAGAGGCCGCCCCAGCCGAGCAGGGTCCAGAGCAGCAGCGCGGCGAGGGCTGCGAGCGGCAGCAGCGGCATCTCGGGCGCGAGCGGCATCAGCGCGGTGATGGCGCCGCCGACCACGGCGAACCAAGCCACGACGTAGGCGGGCAGGCCGCGGGCGGGCTCGGGGTCGTATTTGACGAAGCTGGCGCGGTCGACCTCGGGCGCTTCTTTCGGCCCGCCGAGGCTGGCGGGGCGGAAGGCGGGCGAGCCGAAGAGGCAGCGCAGCTTGTCGCCGAAGGTGTCCGCGGCGGCGACGAGGCGGGCGATGGTGGCGAAATGCTCGAAGTTGGCCCAGATCGGGTTCATCGAGCGGATCGGCGCGACGACGCCGTAGACGACCTCTTCGGTCTCCGGCTCGAAGGTGCCGAATATCCGGTCCCAGACGATGAAGACGCCGGCGTGGTTCTTGTCGAGGTAGCGCGGGTTGATGCCGTGGTGGACGCGGTGATGCGACGCGGTGTTCATCACCGCCTCGATCGGCGCCGGCAGCGTCCGCACCAGCTCGGTGTGGATCCAGAATTGGTAGAGCGTGTTCAGCGCCTGGCACGTCGCGAAGATCACCGGCGAGACGCCCAGCACCGCCAGCGGCAGATAGAAGAGCGTCGCCGTCGCCTGGCTGAACATCGCCTGCCGCAGCGCGACGGCGAGGTTGTAGTCCTCGCTGTGGTGGTGAACGACGTGCACGGCCCAGAGCACGTTCACGTTGTGGCTGACGCGGTGCCACCAATAGTAGAGAAAATCGACGCCGACAAAGCCCAAGACCCAGGCCCACCACGCATCGTCGGGCAAGCGGGTGACGGCGAGCGCCTCGAAGCAGAGGGCGTAGAGGCCGACCAGCAGCGCGGCGTCGAAGAGGTGGAAGACCCGCGAGGCGATGCCGCAGGCCAGATCGGTGACGGCGTCGGCGAAGCGATAGACCCGCATGCCGCGGCGCCGCGAGGCCCACAGCTCGGCGATGATCAGGACGAAGAAGACCGGGACGGCCAGAGCGACGAGGCGAGCTTCCATGGCGGCTCCTGGGCGAGGGCCAGCGTTGCCGCAGGGTAGGAGCCGAGTGCCCCGAGGTTCAAGCCCAGTCGACGTGTCGGCCGAGGGCCCAGCCTAGTCCTCGAAGTCGAAGCGGAACGGGGCCTGCACCTTGTGGTCGGGGGCGATGGTGATCTGCGGCTGCAGGATGCCGTCGCGCAGATCGTAGACCCAGGCGTGCAGGAAGGGGCCCTTCCGCTCCTGCCAGGCGCGCTGGATGATCGCGGTCTTGGCGAGGTTGTGGACCTGGCGGATGGCGTGCAGCTCACAG
>JAGQJJ010001036.1 GCA_020430675.1 Myxococcales bacterium | reverse complement strand
CGTCATTGCCTGCGGCCGCGGCGGCGTCGGCGCGCGTGCGGTCAACGTAGGCATTGGCTTCAACCCGCGCCGCGCCCATCGCTTCGGCGGCGTCTTCCGCCTCGGCCCGCGCCGCGTTCGCCTTGCGCTCGGCGGCCGCCGAGTCATCGAGCAGCTTCTTCTTCTGCTGCCGGCTGAGCAGCCCGCCGCCGCCACCGAGCGCGCTGAACAGGCCCGCCGCCGGGCCGATGCCATAGAAATAGCCGACCGCGATGACCACGAGGACCGCGATCACGATCAGGATGATCCAGGTTTTTTTGCTCATGGGCAGCTTCCTTCGAGGTGATCGCAAAGCTTCAGATCGGTGCAGCCCATCGCCGCTTTGGCCGAGCTGAGCTGGCTCGCCGTCGCCGGCCGGGCACCGACGCAGCGGCAACTGCTCGACAGCTTGGCGGTGAAGCCCTCCTTCAAGTCGCGCCCGCAGGCCACCGTGCGTGGGGCGACGCGCACCTTGGGCGGCGGCGCGGCGTCCACCGGCTTCGGCGCGGCGTCAACGACCTTGGGCGCGGCGTCCACCGGCTTCGGCGCCGCGTCCACCGGCCGCATCGCCGCGTCCACCACGGCCACTTCGGCGTCGGTCACGATCGGCGTCTCATCCTTGGGCCAGAACGCGATCGCCGCCGCGATGCCGGCGACCAGCAGCGCCGCGAGCAGCACGGGCCAGACCTTGCGCTTCGCCGGCACCGGGTTGCTGTAGAACAGTCGGAAGATGCGCTCGCTGCCCGCCTGGTCGCCGCCGCAGCGCGCGCGACCGGCCTCAAACGCCGCCCGTGGGTCGCGGCCCTCGGCCAAGGCGCGATAGAACGTCGCCGCGAAGGTGACCGCGGTGTCGTCGCCGACCACCGCCGCGGTGCCCACGACAAAATCGACCCACGGCGCCAGCGCGGTCGCCTGCGGCTCGGCGAGGCAGGCGTTGAGCACCACGCAGCGCAGGTGCACGCCCTGCTTGGCCAGATCCTGCACGATGAGCTTCAGCTCGCGCGCGGTGATCGTCGTCGGCCGGCCCTCGCGATTTTTCATCGCCAGGCCGTCATCGCCAGTGCCATGGCCGCTGAAGTGCACGATGTGCGGCTTCTTGTCCTTGAGCACCCGGAACAGGTCATCGACGCGGACGTCGGGCACCTTCTCGAAGTGAAACTTGCACGGCCCGGCGGTCAGCACATCGCTGATCACCCGCTCTTCGGCCTCCGCGTTGACCGGGGCTTGCGAGCTGTTGGCCACCAGGAAGAGCACCCGCGACTGCAAGAGCTTGTCCGGCTGCCAGGGCGATCCCTTGGGCGCGTCGGGATCGCGCGCCACCTCCGAAGGCGCGGGCGGCTCAACGGCCGCCGCGCGTTTGCCCGCCGGGCGGGCCATTCGGGTGCCAGCCGGCCCGTCGGTGCTCATGGAAACCCCTCGAAGTCCGCCTCGATGAAGTCATCGTCCTCGTCCAGCCCGCGCGCGCTCACCGGTCGCCAGCCCGCGTCGCCGGGCGGCACCTCGCCGGTCTCCCAGGCATCGCGGCTGATGGCCAGCTCCCAATGCCAAGGTTCGCGCTTATAGGGCGAGAAGCCATGTTCGAAGGCATGCTCGACCAGCCACTTCCACAGCGGCGTCTTCTGCTGGGCGTCGATGGTCGCGCGCTTGGGTTCGAGGCCGCCGACGCCGAAGTCAAGCGCCAGGCCGGTCTCATGGGGCGAGGCATAGGCCCGGTACTTGCGACCCACCGCGACCGAGCCATACTCCTTGATCAGCGCCTCTTCATAGTGGGCGCGCGACCGCCAGCGATGCGGCCGGTAGCCGGAAGCGATGGCCAGATCGAGCCCCAGATCGGCCTTGGCCGCCGCCGCCAGCGAGGCGAAGGCTTCGGCGGTCACCGCGTGCAGGCGCTGCGCGGTCGCCGTGGTCGATGGCACCTCGACGAGCACCGGATCATCGGCGTCGAGGGTG
>JAGQJJ010001035.1 GCA_020430675.1 Myxococcales bacterium | reverse complement strand
CGGCGTCGCCTTTGCCCATGCGCTTGCGCGACCATGTGCGCCAAAGCGGGCTGCGACCGACCTTCACTTCACCGCTGTAGACCTCCACGCCATCGCGGTGCCACGTCATCCGCACGGTTCGCGGCGTGGTGAGGTTGCGAATCTTGAGATAGGCCCAGACCGTGGTGGTGTCTTCGGGGAACTGCTCGGCCACCCCGACCGGCTCGCGGTTCTGAATCTCGCGGCACGCGACCGCCTCAAGCACCTCGAAGTTGCTGGCCTGATCGTCGGCGAGGGCCGTCGAAGCGAGCAGAGCGAGCAGCGCGATCACCAAACGTGGACGTGGCGCCGGCATTGGCCTCTCCTCATCGTGCGGCTTCGCGCATGGTGCCAAGGGCTGGCCGCGCTGACAACCGCGCAGAGGGCTGGTCATCGGCGGGCGGTTCGGGAGATCATGCCCCGTCTTCCTGGGAGGTGCGCATGAAGGGGCTCGCGAACCGATGGTGCATGGCGGCGTTTTGTCTGATCGTCTGGGCGACGCCGGGGTGCAAGGGCTCGGGAGGCACTGGAGGTGGCGCGGTCGGCGGGACCAAAGCGGCGCCGGTCGGCCCGCCCCGCGAGGCGATGCGCGGCGTCTGGACGGCCGACGTTGAAGCGCTCGCGCGGCAGGAGAACTTCCAGCGCATGCCGGAGCAGCAGCGCGCCCTGGCCCTCGACATGGCGCGGTCGATGATGACCTCGATGCGCGTCGAGTTCACTGCGGACGCCTACAGCATCACGATGGGCGGCAAGGCGCTGGCCGGCCGCTATACCATCGAGAAGGAAGATGGCCCGACGTTGGTGCTGGCCACGGTCGAAGAAGACGGCACCGCCGATCAAATGACGCTGCGGTTTGACGGCCCCACGCTCATCCTGCACGCATCGGGCGATGAAGCGCTGCCGCTGCAACGGGTTGAGACGCCGGCCGCGGCACCCTGACCCCACCGCGCTCGGTCAGCGTCCGCCACCCCCCTGACGGCCGCGTCGTTGCTCACGGCGATGGTTCATGCCATCCTCTTGGGCGACCACCACGCGCCCAAGGCCCATGCGCTCGCTCGCGTCGTTTGCACTGCTCGCCGTCATCGCCCTGCTCAGCGGTTGCGGGCCCGAGCGGGAGTTCTCTGGCGTGTGGCGCCTGACCGGCTGCGGCACGGACCGCGCATCCCCCGATTGCGATGGCTTCGTCTACGAGCTTCACCTCGGGCGCTACGGCGATCGCGTCAGCGGCCTGCTGGTGCGGTATCGCTACGACCCGAGCGGAATCGACAGCTTCCGGCGCTCACAGGAATGCGGTTGCTTCCTGCTCGACGGCGGCCGCGCGACGAGCAATGGGCTGCGCTTCCTGCTGTTTGAGGCCGACGAGCCGCGCTTCCCGCAGCCGGACGTCACCCCGGTTGAGCTGGGTTGCGGTCAGCTTTCGGAGTTCACCGAGTGCGAAGGGCGGCGCTTCGATCTGACCGGCGACGACGAGACGTTGGAGGGCACGACCGTCTCTGACTGCGCGCCGGAACGCGAAGTGGCCTTCGAGCGTCAGGTAGAGCAGCCGCGCACCACCTGCTACCCGCATGTGCTCGACACCCCATGACGCGGCGCCTCCTGGTCAACGGGCTGTTCGCCGCGCTGCTCGCCGCCCCGACAACGGGGGGCGCTGCGCCACCACGAAGCGACGTGGAGCGTCTGCGTGAGGGGCTGCCCGCCGGGTTTCAGCGCCCGTTGGTGGTCATCTATCCGCTGGTTGACCAGCGGCTGCTCGTCGACGCGAAGCCGGGTTCCGCCGCGGCCGAGGTGACCGCTCCGAGTTGGGAGGCCTTCCTCGATGGCCTGCGCGGGGCGCGCAATCTGGCCTTGCAGATGCCGGCGCGGACGCGACGCGCGATCACCGAAGATGCCGCCTATCGCCGGGCGCTTGAGCTGGCCCTGGCGACGGCCAATCGCGGTTATCAGGACTATCG
>JAGQJJ010000102.1 GCA_020430675.1 Myxococcales bacterium | reverse complement strand
TCTTGACGGTCAATGACTTCGCCGGCGTCGAGCTGCATCGCAACGACGGCCACGGCCACTTCACGCGCGCCGCCGATGCCTTCGACAACCCAACGCTGTTTGGCATGTCGCATGCCCTCGGCGACTTCAACGGCGACGGCCGCCTCGATGTTTTTGCCACGGGCATGAACTCGACCACGGTCCGGCGTCTCAACGCGCTCGACTTGCAGCGCCCCGACCGCGCCGAGCAGACGCGCTGGCGCACCGAGATGACCTTCGGCAACCGGCTCTATCTGGGCCAGCCGAACGGCCGCTTTGCCATGGCGCCCGAGGCCGAGCAGGTCGCCGCCGCCGGCTGGGCCTGGGGCGTGGCCGCCTTCGATCCCGAGAACGACGGCGATCTCGACCTCTTCGTGGCCAACGGCTTCATCAGCGGCCGCACGGCCCAGGATTAGTGCACGCGGTACTGGAGCCACGATGTCTATCTCGACGACGGCGTCGCGCCCGAGGCGCAGCGGTCGATCATCGATCGACTCGCGCAGGACATCGAGTCGGGCGTGTCATGGAACGGCTTCGAGCATAACCGCCTGTTCGTTCGCCAGCCCGAGGGCTACCTCGAAGCCGGCTACCCGCGCGGCCTGGGCGGTGAGGCCGACGCGCGCAATGTCATCGCCGATGACTTCGACGGCGACGGCCGCATCGACCTCATCATCGCCGAGGCCGAGCGCGGCGAGCTGAGCGCCCGCGTCATGCGCAATACCGGCGCCAGCGAGGGCCACTTCATCACCGTCGCGCTCGAAGGCGACGCCCACGCCGCGCCTTTTGGCGCGCAGATCACGCTGCGGACCGATCAAGGCCCGCGGGCGGCGGCGGTCATCGCCGGCGACTCGTTTGCGAGCCAGTCGCGCCCGATGCATCACTTCGGGCTTGGGCGGGCAAAGCCACTCTCGGTCGAGGTGCGCTGGCCCGATGGCCGCCAGACGAAGGTCGACGCGCCGCCGATCGACAAGTTGCTGCGCGTGCGCCCGCCGAAGTGAACCGTCACGGCACCGCGCGAGCGCGCAGCGCGATGCCGAATTGATCGTCGCCGCTTACGTCGCCGCCGAGCTGCAGCAGGTGGTAGAGCCCATCGCCGCGCGAGCTGGTGCAGCGCTGGCCGTTGGCTTCGCCCGAGAGCTGCCCGGGGCACGGGCCCCACGCGGGTGAGCCATCTGCCGGGCCTTCGTTGCGGTCGGCCCAGCCGAGGAAGATCTGCGCCGAGGCGGTCATGGCGCCCGCGCGACCGGGATCGGCGCCGTCGCGGCAGATCCAGGCGATGCCAAGCTGGTCGTCGGCGTTCACGTCGCCCACCAGCTCGATGCGGCGGAACTGGCCGTCATAGCCTGACGACGTGCAGCGCAGCCGCCCGTTGTCGCCCGTGGCCGCTGGCGGGCAATCGCCCCAGCTCGGGCTGTTGTCGACGCCGCCGTTCACGTCGGCGTGGCTCAGAAACACCGCGCAATGGGTCTGCATATAGGCCGCGAGCCCGGGATTGGCGGCGTCGTCGCAGAACAGCGCCACCGCAAACTGGTCGTCGTCGTTCACGTCGCCCGCGGTGGGCAACCGCGCAAAGGCGCCGTCGCGCCGCGTACCCACGCACCGCACGTTGGGATCGGCGACCGAGCGATCGGCGCCCGGGCATGGCCCCCAGCTCGGCAGCGCGCCGGCCGGCATCGAGCTGCGGTCAGCCCAGGCGAGGAAGATGCGGCACTGCGAGGCCAGGTACGGCCCGCAGACACCGTGGTCGTCGACGATGCCATTGCAGTCATCGTCGACGCCGTTGCAGGTCTCGGGCGGCACCGGCCCGCACTGGCCGCAGGCGTTGAGCACGCCTTCGTCGGTGCGCCGGTCGCAGTCATCATCGGCGCCGTTGCAGGCTTCGACGCCGCCGTTGCCGGGCCGGCAGGCGTACTCGCAGCCATTGCCGCCATCACCATCGGCGTCGACGAAGCCATCGAGGCAGTCACCCACCTGGCACATGCCATCGACGCACGAAAGGGCCCGATGGGCCGGGCCGGCACAGATATTGCCGCAGCGCCCGCAGTTGTTGACGTCGGCCGAGGTGTCGATGCCATCGTCGACGCGGCCGTCGCAGTCATTGTCGATGCCATCGCAGACCTCGATGCCTTCGCGGGTGAACTGGCAGGCATACTCGCAGCCGTTGTCACCCCGCCCGTCGAGGTCATAGAAGCCGGCGTTGCACTCGGCCACCGAGCAGCGCCCGGCGTCGCAGCGAGCGCGCGCCGCCGGCAGGTCGCAGACCGCGCCGCACGCGCCGCAATTGCTGGCGTCGCTGAGCAGATCGAAGCCCTCATCGGCGGTGCCATCGCAGTCGTTGTCCGCGTTGTCGCAGACCTCGGGCCGGTCGAGGCCCTCGTCGGTGCGCCCGTCGCAGTCGTTGTCGACCTGATCGCAGGCTTCGACGCCGCCCCGGGTGGGCGCGCACAGGTACTCGCAGCCCGTGCCCGGATCGCCGTCGGCGTCGTGCCATCCTTCGTCGCAGGGGCCGCGCAGGCAGCGCCCGTTGGCGCATTGCGCCTCGGCGTGAGCATAGCTGCAAACCGCGTTGCAGACGCCGCAGTTGGCCACATCGCGGGTCAGGTCGAACGCCTCGTCGACGGCGCCATCGCAGTCGTTGTCGACGCCGTCGCAGGTCAACTCATCGGCCTCATACGCCGCGGGATACCGGCACCGCCACTCGCCGCCCTCGCAGCGCGGCTCGGCGCCGAGGCACAGGCCCACGGCCAGGCACGCCACGTCATCTGGCGGCGTGAGCATGCCATCATCAACCCGGGCGTTGCAGTCATTGTCCACGCCGTCGCACCGCTCGGGCGCGCCGGGACGCGTGTCGGGGTCGTTGTCATCGCAGTCGGGCCCCAGGCAGTCGCCGCCGTCGCCGTAGCCGTCTTCGTCGCGGTCGCGGCACGGCTCGCAGCCTTCGTCGTCGGCGGGCACGCACTGGTGATGCAGGGTGCCTTCGCGGTCGATCTCGGCGCAGCGATAGCCCTCAGGGCACAGGCCGTCATCGCTGCAATCCTCGCCGCAGTATGTGTGGCGGCCGATGGGCAGGCACAGGTCGGCCGGGTCATCGCATTCGCGGTCCAGCTCGCACGGCTTGCACAGGTCGGGCTGGTCGGTGACGCAGAGGAAGACCCGGTCGGGTCCGGCATTTCCGATGGGCGCGCACTCATAGCCGGCCGGGCACTCGCCGCAAGTCTGCGTGCAGAGGCGGCCGGCGTCGCGCGCCTCGATGCAGTAGCCCGAGGCACAGTCGGCGTCGTCCTCGCAGGGCGCGCCGAAGCCGGCGAGCGTGCCGCGGTCGACGGTGGCGTCGACGACCGGCGGCAGAAACATCGAATCGGGCGGCTCGGCCTCGGCGTCGACCCCGCCCGGCGCGGCGGCGTTCTCGGCGCAGGCAAGGCACATCGCGGCGAACAAAGCCAGCGCACAGACGCGGGCCATCGGCCCCTCCTCTCCCCCGTGTGGGCCGATCTTGGCCGGCGCACCGGGATCGACGCAACCGCCTTCGCGCGGCGCGCGGCGCCGCTTGCGACGGTCGGCCCCGGGTGTCTACCCTGCGCGCGGTCGAGCGAGGGGGTGCGCGACATGGCGGGTCAAGCGAGAGGCTGCGGATCGCGTTGGGGCACGCCGTTGCTGGCGCTGCTCTGGATGGCGACCGGCTGCGACGACGAAGCGACGGCCGAGGCGCCCGCCATTGACGTCGCAGCGCCCGATGGTCCGGCGGTCGACGCCGCGCCCGATGTCGGGGCGGTCGACGCCGCGCCCGATCTGACCCTGCCCGATCTGGCGGTGGCAGACGCCGCGGTTGATGCCGCGGTTGACGCCGCGCCCGACGCCGGGCCGCCGCCTCGTTGCAGCGCCCCGCCGCCGACACCGCCCCGGCCGGTGGCCCCCCTGCCCCGCGCGTTTCCGCCGCAGGCCGGCATCGACGCCGTCGAGCAGCCCGCCTGGGCGGCCCTGCGCGACGCGCTGATGGCCGACCCCACCGTGCACTTCGTCGCCACCTTCGATCAGGCGAACGACCGCTTCCTGCTGCACGGCGGCCCGCCCGAGGCACGGGCGTCGGTGGTCTTCAACCGCGTCGACGCGCTCGATCACAGCGAGTGGCAGGTGCTCGAAGGCGACCTGAGCGCCATCTTCCCGAACACCGCGGCCGATGCGGTTGGCGACTACGACGCGATGCTGGCCGCCTTCGAGCCGGCGCCCGACCTCGACCTGACCGCGGCGGGCTACCCGCTCGGCGACCCGCGCGTGGGCTTTTTGCCTTACGAATCACAGTCCTGGCCCGACCCCCTCGTGCGCCTGGGCACGCTGTTCGAGGCCCCCGACGCGCCCGACATCGCCGCCGGCGTCTGGCCCTGGGCCAATGGCGGTGTCGGCAGCCATGGCAGCCTGGGCGTCCTGCAATCACAGGCGACCTTTGTCGTCTCGGGCCGCGGTGCCCGGGCCGGCGCCGTGATCGACGCGCCCGCCCGACTCGTCGACGCCGCGCCCACCGTGCTCGCGGCGCTCGGCGCGCCCACCACCGGCGGCCTGGGCCCCGACGGCCGCTACGACGACGGCCTCTACCTGTTGCGCCAGGACGGCTGGCCGCGCTGGGACGCGCTCGATCCCGACCCATGCGCGCGCCCCGAGCATGTGGTGCTCATCCTGTTCGACGGCCTGCAAGCCACCGAGTTGAACCACCTGATGCTCGACGACGCCCCGCCCGTCGACCTGCCCACGTTCCGCACGCTGGCCCACGAGGGCGCGGTCTTCCGGCACGGCGCGGTCGTCGGCTTCCCCTCGATCTCGGCCGGCGGCCACACCACCGCAGGCACCGGCGCGTGGCCCGGGCATCACGGCGTGGTCGACAACGCATTCTGGGGCCGGGCCGAAGCGGCGATGATCAACCCGTTCCAGGTGCTCACCGACCTGCCCTCGTTCTTCGCCGAGCCGGCGCGCTTCTGGGCGCTGTACGACCGGCTGCTCAGCGGCGACGCCGAGACGCTGGCGCAGGCGACCCACCGCGCGCTGGGGCCCGATGCCTTCGTGGCGGTGCTCAATGAGATCGCCATCGGCGGCGCCGATTACACGACGCTCGATCACTTCGGGGTGCACAAGGCGGGCGTCGAAGACTACGAGCGCATCGACGCGCTGGGCGGCATCATGGTCTCGACGCTGCTCGGCGACCGCGGCAAGCCGGTGCCCACGCTCCTGCAGCTCTCGTTTCTGGCCACCGACGGCGCCGGCGAAGGGTTCGGCCCGCACAGCCCGCGGCTGCGCGAGGCGCTGCAGACGCTCGATGGCCGCATCGCCGCCATTCGCGCGCTCTATGCCGCGCGGGGCGTGCTCGATGACACGATGTTCGTGCTGGTCAGCGATCATGGCATGGAGCTGATGGACCCACGCCGCACCGCCACCCACGCCGCGACCCTGCGCGCCAGTGGCGTGAAGCTGCGCGCGCTGGGCGCCGGCACCGCCTGGCTGGCCACGCTCGACGCCGCCGTCGTCGATGAGGGCGACGCGCTGGCGGTCACCGTGACCGCGCATGGCGAGGGCCTGCCGGTCGCCGACGCGCGCGTCACCTGCGAAGGCTGCGCGCCGGTGCAGACCGACGCCGAAGGCCGCGCCCGCCTTGCCATCGATCCCGCCGCGCCGCCCGCCCGCTTGCAGATCACCCACCCCAGCTTCACGGCGCGCGACCTCAATATCGAGTGATCCCCTCAGCAGGCCGTGCGATGCTCGCGCGCGAGCCAGGGCCACAAGCCAAGGGGGGAAGCGCATGCTCCAGAAACCGAGCCTCGTACGTCGGCTGCACACGGCGATGACCATCGAGTTGTCGACGCTGCCGACCTATCTGTACACCGCGTGGACGCTGCGCAACAACAGCGCGCCGGCGCGGCAGGCCATGCGTCTGATCGCGTCGGTCGCCTATGAAGAGATGCTGCACATGGCGCTCGTCGCCAACGTGACGCGCGCGCTGGGCCACAAGACGGCGATCAATGATCCCGAGTTTGTGCCCGACTTCAGCCAGCCGCTGAACCTGCCGGGCCACTCCAACCGGGTCAACGAGTTCCGCGTCGTGCTGCGGCCCTTTGGCGCCGATGCCATCCAGACCTTCCTCGACATCGAGCTGCCAAGGCAGGACGCGCGCCGCACGGTCAAGGGCTGGTCGACCATCGGCGAGTTCTACGACGAGCTCAAGCGCATGCTGCCGGTGCGCGACGGCGCCTACACGCCCGATTCACAGCTTCCCAAGCGCGACAATCCCGGCGGCGGCGTCCTGTTCCGCGTCGCCAGCCACGCCGATGCGGTGGCGGCGATCGACCAGATTCAGCAGCAGGGCGAAGGCAGCACCCAAGCTGACGATGACGGCGACCACGAGCTGGCCCATTACTACAAGTTCCTGCAGGTGCAGACGCTGCTGACGACGGGCCAGATCGACCTGGCGCGCGATGTCTGGCCGGTGGTCGACGACCCGCACGGCCACCTCGGCGCCTATACCAAGGCCCAGCTCGCGGCCAACCTGGCGTTCAACAGCGCCTACAGCGCGCTGCTCGATGCCCTGCAAGACACCGTCTGCTCGGCCTCGCCCGGGGTCTACGGCGCTTCGACGCAGGCGATGGAGGCCCTGCCCCACCTCGCTGCGGTGCTGCGCGCGCAGGGGCCCATCCCCGGCACCGACCGCCTCGCCGGCCCCACGTTTGCCTATGTCGCGGCCGCCGACCGCCCGAACGGAGCGCTGTCATGAGCCTCATCGCCCTGCCCCGCCTCTACTTCGCCGGCCACGCCAGCTGGAACCCGTCGACGTTCAACAACAACGACAACCTGCCCACCTACGACGCGGCCAACGTGCGGCTGAACGCGCCCTACCTCTACGAACAGGGTGTCTACTCGCCGCAGCAGTTCGCCAAATGGGCCATCACCACCACCTACGACCCCTCGGCCGACGAGTATCTGCCGCCCGCCGAATGGAACTACTACGGCGACATGATCTGGGGCTTTGTCAGCCCCGAATGGCCGCAGATCGAAGACGGCAAGGTCTTCGACCGGCCCGCCGGCGGCACCACGGTCACCGGCTGGACCGATCGCACCGGCGCATGGCAGCCGCTCGGCGGCGCCTGGGGCGCGGCGCAGGTCGCGGTGAACCCGGGCCCGGTCGTGCAGGCCAAGATGTGCGACATCAACCCGGCCTGCTTCTGGAGCACCCAGCTCTTTGCCGATCGCCTGCAGGTCGGCAGCGAAGCGGCCGGCGTCGGCTTCAACGGCGCCATCAGCCGCCGCATGTGCACGCGCTTCCCGAATCTGCAGAACAACTACAACCTCGACCAGCAGCTCATCATCGCCGGCAACATGATCGCCGTCTGGCAATTCTGTTTGCCGCGCGAGGACTTGCAATTCCATGGCGGCCCCGATGACAAGGTGACCGCCGCCCTTCACGCCGCGCTGGCCGAGCCCGAGGTCGCGGGGTTGATGGTGCGCTTCTCGGCCTTCGAGACGCTGTACTTCAACGGCGACGTCTTCCGCGCCGTCGGCGGCACGCCGGCAGAGCGCCTCAGCGGCCGCATGAAGCTGATGGCCGATCTGTATGCGCAGTACGCGGACGAGAAGGCCGCCTTCGACGCCGGGAAGCGGGTCGACGCGCCGCCGCCGCCGATCAACCGCGCCTACAGCCGCGCCATCGGCTGGATTGGCACCTGGCGCCACGGCGAGCTGCAGAGCGAGCCCGAGGGCCGCCTGCTCATCGCGGGCGCGGCGCTGACCGGCCAGCAGCCCATCGCGGTGGCGCCGAAGAAGCTGCCCAAAGGCACCGACGCGCTGCCGCTGGGCCCGATGCTCGTCGAAGCGGCGATCGAAGGCGACGACGTGCGGCGGCTCTCGCTCGACACGATGGTCACCTTCCCCAAGCTTCAGCTCGGCGGCCCCATCGCAAATTACGGCGCGATCGGCGTGCGGTTGGTCGGCGACGACGGCACCACGCACAAGATCGCCACGCTGCCGGCCGATGCGTACGGCCGCGACGCGCTGCTCCGATCGGCGGGCGTCATCGACGTGCCGCTCGCGCCCGGCGTCCTGTCCGCGTCGACCTGGTTCGGCGGCGACTTGCAGCTCACGCTCTTCGCCGACGCCCGCAAGCCGCAGATCGGCCTCAACGAGCAGGCCTTCACCGCGCGCACCGACGATCGCGGCGTCTATGTCGAGCAGCCGGGCACCGGCCAGTTTGCGCGCCCGCCCAGCCTGCTCGATGTGCGCGTGCAGCACCGCGGCCGCGCCCCGGCGCCGGGCACGCAGCTTGTCGTCGCGCAATACGACGCCGGCTGGACGCGCTCGGGCGGTGAGGGCGGCGCGCCGATGGCCCATCTCATCGCCAACCCGGCCCTGCACCCGGTCGACCTGGGCCGTGGCACGATCTCGGTGCGCGTCGTGCCCGCCCTGAGCGCCCACGCCGAGGCGCAATTGGCGGTCAACGGCATCATGCCGGGCTTCCCCAACCTGGCGCTGCTGGCCCTGCCGCCCGACGCCGCCGTGCCCACGCTCGCCGAGAGCATCGGCGGCACCGAAGTGGTCGACGTGCCCTACACCGTCGTGCGCGTACTGCCCTTCCACGACCAGATGGCCATCGCCTTCGAACAGTGGCTCGCCACCGGCCCCGACTCGGCCCAGGTCGACGCGCGCATCTACCTGGAGGTCTTCGAGACCTGGGCCCGGCTCTTCCCGGTCATGGGCTTCCTGCGCAACCCGCTGGTCTTCCGCTCGTGGCGCGGCCCGATCATGGAGGTCACCGACCCGGCCGAGTTCGAGCGCAGCCGCTATATGCCGGTCAACCGCTGCCTCAGCGCCGGCCAGCGCCGCATGCTCGAGCTGTGGGATGCCTGGCTCTCGGGCGGCCCGCGTACGAAGCCCCGCGGCCTCCAGAAGCGCGTCTGACCCCGGCTGCGGGGGCCGCGGACGTGCGCAGCGGCCCCCCCCCGATTCTCGACGGGCCTTCCGTGGTTGAGGGACGCCCAGGAGACGGTCGAAAGGCACCGAGTCGTGCCGCCGCAGCGGCCGTCGTTTCGGTTCGACCTCTCCGCCGGGCTGCGCAGGTCCGGGGCGCCTGGCCGCGTCGGTCGCAGCGGACCTCCGGCGGCGCCCGGCCCGGCTTGCGATGCCGCCCCTGGCTCGCGCCCTGCCTGGGCGATGGACGCGGCCGGCACGTCGTATGCTCGCGCAGGTGGGCGTGCGTCGCATTCGCCCCATCT
>JAGQJJ010001034.1 GCA_020430675.1 Myxococcales bacterium | reverse complement strand
CCGGCGACCGCGCCGCGCTGCTGGCGATGGCGCGGCGGTACCCCGACACCGCCGCGGCCGAGACCGCGATCGAGCATCTCGCGCGCACCGCCGAGGTCGCCGAAGCCCCGACGCTGGCGGCGACGCTCGAAGCACTGCGCAACTCGGCGTTGGGTCCGGCGGCGGCGTGGTGGCAGGCCCAGGTTGAGCTGCGCCTGCGCGGCGACCTGCCCACCGCGCGCGCCGCGCTGCGCTCGCTGACGCAGCGGTGGCCCGAGAGTCGCTTCACCGCCGACGCGCTCAACCTGCTGGGCGCGCTCTACTGCCGGCAAGGCGCCTGGCGTGAGGCCCGCGAGACCTACGCCGCGCTCGCCCAACGCAACGCCGACCGCGGCTTCCTCAGCATGGGCAGCGAGCGCGACTCCCGGGCGGACGACGCCGCCCTCCGGGTGGCCGAGATCGCGCTGCTCGGCGAACGCGACGCCGGGCGCGCCACGCGGGCCTACCGCAACTTCCTCGTCGACTTCGGCGACTCGCCCCTGGCCGACGACGCCGCCTTCGGGCTGGCGCGGGCGCGCTTTCTGGCCGAGGACGCCGACGGCGCGCGGGCCGCGTTGCAACGTTTGCTGCGCGATTACCCCAAGAGCCGCCATGTCGTCGCCGCCCGCGCGTTGTTGGCGGGTGGCCTCCCACCGCCGCTCGATACCTCGCGCCTCACGCCCGCCGAGCTGGCCGCGCCATGATCCAGCTTGAATCCGTCACCAAGCGCTTCGGCGCCGCCACGGTGCTGCACGACGTCAGCCTGCAGGTCCCCGCGGGCCAGACGTTGGGCCTCATCGGCGCGGGTGGCGCAGGCAAGTCGCTGATCTTGAAGCTGATCTGCGGACTGGTTCGCCCCGACAAGGGCCGTGTCTTCCTCGATGGCGTCGAGGTCAGCGCGCTCGACGAGACGCGCCTCATGGCCCTGCGCGGCCGCATTGGCATGGTCTTCCAGAACTACGCGCTGTTCGACTACCTGAGCGTCGGCGAGAACATCGCGTTCCCGCTGCGCCGCCTGCGCGATCGGCCCGAGGCGGCCATCATCGACAAGGTGCGCACGCGGCTGCGCCAGGTGCACCTGCCCGACATCGAGAACCTGCTGCCCGCCGAGCTGAGCGGCGGCATGAAAAAGCGCGTCTGCCTCGCCCGCGCCACGGTGCATGACCCGCCCATCATGCTCTGCGACGACCCGACCGCCGGCCTCGACCCGGTCACCACCAACCGCATCTTTGCGCTGCTCAAGCGCCTGCAGGCCGAGAACCGGGCCACCGCCATCATCGTGAGCCACGAGACCGCCTACCTGCGCCCCATCTGCGACGCCATCGCGCTGCTCGACCGGGGCCGGCTCGTCTTCGCCGGGCCCACCGACGACGCGCTGCGCCACCCCGAGGTGCGGGCCTTCATGGAGGGCGAGGCCGCGTGACCGCCATCGCCCGCCTCGGCGGCGCCGTCATCGACCTGTGCCGGGTCGTCGGTGCGCTGACCCTCTTCGCCGGATCGGTCCTCCGGGCCCTGATCCCGCCCCGCGCCGACCGGGTCGAGACGTGGCGCGCGCTGCACCGGGTCGGCGTGCGCTCGCTGCCCATCGTGATCATCACCGCGTTCTTCGCCGGCGGCATCGCCGCGATCCAGGTCAGCACCTACGTCACCAAGTTCCGGGCCTACGAGGCGGTCGGCTGGGGCTTCGGCTTCGTGACCTTCCGCGAGCTCGGCCCGCTGCTCGTCGGCTTGATGTTCAGCGGCCGGGTCGGCGCCCACAACACCGCCGAGCTCGGCACGATGAAGGTCACCGAGCAGATCGACGCGCTGCGCATCCTGGCCATCGATCCCATCCGCTTCCTCGTGCTGCCGCGCATCATCGCGATGCTGGTCATGATGACCCTGCTGAATGTCATCGGCGATGTCTTCGCGCTCGCCGGTGGCATGCTCACCGCGTATGCCATGGTCGGCGTCGA
>JAGQJJ010001033.1 GCA_020430675.1 Myxococcales bacterium | reverse complement strand
TGCCGATGGCGGCGAAGACACGCTCCAGCGCCTGCGGCAGCGCCAGGTCGGCCGGCAGGTTGAGCAGCAACGCGCCGACGCGCCGCGCGGCGTCGTCGAGGGCCAACCGGTGCGCGGTGATGGCCGCCTCGAGACGGGCGCGGCTGGCGGTGTCGAGCGGCGCCGGGCGCACGTGCTCGCCTTCGGGGTCGCGCAGGCGCACGCCGGGCGGCGGCACGTCGAACTCTCCCTCGGCGACGACGCGGCACAGATCGACGCGGAATCCCTGGCGCGCCAACGCGAGCAGGCCGCGATCGGCGCCGCGCGGGTCGAGGAAATCGCCGACGAGCACCGCGTCGCCGCGCGCCCCGCGCACGGGCAATGCGGTCAAGGCGCCGGCCAGATCGGTGGGGCCTCTGGGGACAAAACGGCCGAGAAACCGGAACGCCTCGGGCGCCGAATCGAGCCCGGCCAATGGGGGCAGCCAGACCGTTCGCCCGGCGTGCAGCACGCCGATCACCACCTGGTGCAGCTCGCGCAACGCGGCAAAAGCGAGCACCGCGGCGAGGCGGCGCGCCAGGGCGAACTTGGGTGGATCGCCCACGCCCATCGAGCCCGAAGCGTCGAGCAACACCAGCAGAAGGCCGGCGGATTCATCTGCGTATTCGCGTACATAGAAGCGGCGGGTGCGCACGTAGAGCGGCCAGTCGAGGCGGCGGATGTCGCGGCCGGGCGAGTATTCGGAGAAGCCCTCGAAGTCGAGGCCCGGCGACGCGCTTCCGGGCAGCGGGCGGCCGCGCACCGGCAGGCCGCCGCCCTGGCGCATCCAGAGCGAGAAACGCTCGCAGATGGCCAGCGTCTCGGCATCGGGGAACCGCCCGCCGGGCGTGGCCATCAGCCCGCTCCGAGCGCGCGCGCCACCGCCTGGATCACCGCGTCGGCGGTGACGCCGTCCGCCCGCGCGGCGAAGTTGAGCAGCACCCGGTGCCGCAGCGTGGGCAACGCCATGGCGCGCACGTCTTCGGGCGCGACGTGCAGGCGCCCGGCCATGGCGGCGCGGGCGCGGGCGGCGGCGAGCAGGCCTTGCGCGCCGCGCGGGCTCGCGCCGAACTGCACGTAGGGCCTCAAGTCGGCGGGCACCGCCTCGGGGCGCGTGCCGATGACCAGATCGACGATGAGCCCTTTGACCGAATCGGCGGCCGGCAGCGCGGCGACGTGCGCTTGATAACGAAGCAACGCCGCGCGGTCCATCACCGGTTCAAGAGCGGCGAGCGCCGCGGCCGGCTCGACGTCGAGGATGTCGAGCAGCGTCTCGCGATCGGGTGAAGCGACCGGCAGCTTCATCAAGAAGCGGTCGGCCTGCGCCTCGGGCAGCGGATAGGTGCCCTCCATCTCGATCGGGTTGTCGGTCGCCATCACAAAAAACGGCGGCCCGAGCGGGCGCGTGGTGCCACCGCTGGTCACCTGGCGCTCGGCCATGGCTTCGAGCAGCGCCGCCTGGGTGCGCGGGTTGGCGCGGTTGATCTCGTCGGCGAGCAGCAGCTCGACAAAGATCGGGCCCGGCCGGAAGCGCAGCGTCGGGCCCTCGGTCGACTCGAAGAGGGTGTCGCTGCCGAGAATATCGGCGGGCATCAGGTCGGGCGTGAACTGCACGCGGCCGACGCGCAGGTCGAGGGCGCGGCCCAACGCCTTGATCAGCAGGGCCTTTCCCAGACCGGGCACGCCTTCGAGCAGGACGTGGCCACCGGCCAGCAGGCCGGCGAGCAGGCCGTCGACGATGGGCTTCTGACCCACGATCACCCGGGCCAGGGCGGCGCGCAGGGCCAGGACGGCGTCGCGCAGGGCTTCGGCGGTGGCTTCGGGCGAGTTCATCGGCGCTCCCGATCGAACCAGGCAGAGATCACGGCGTGGTAGCGCGGTGGATAGGGGCGGGCCGGATCGGCGATGGCGCCCGGCGGCGGCGGCGTGCGGCCGACGATCGCGCGGCCGGCGGGTCC
>JAGQJJ010001032.1 GCA_020430675.1 Myxococcales bacterium | reverse complement strand
CTGCCCCCGACGCCCGGCGGCGCTGACGGCGGGCTGGGCGACGAGACCGAAGAGGGCGGCTGCAATTGCAGCACGCACGAGGCGCCGGCCGGTCCGTCGGCGCTGCTGATGCTGGCGTTGCTGGGCATGGGCGTGCGTCGCCGCCGCCGGCGCTGAGCGTCAGCCGTCGTCGAGTCGCGCCGAGAGCAGGGCGCCGATCTCGGGCGCCTGCTCGCCGAGCAGCTTCAGCTCGGCTTGCGTCAAGAACACCGTGCGGCGGCCGTGCAGGGTGGGGAAGTCGAGCCGCAGCGCGTATTGCCCGGCGTGGCCGGCGTCGTCGACGATGCTCACGCTCAGCTCGCCCGCCCGCGCGCGCACATCGCGCTCGACCGAGGCCAGAAAGCGGTGCAGCTTGATGGCCCGGCGGGCGCGGGGATCCTCGAACAGATAGAAGTGGCGGTTGCGCGAGAGCCGGGCCCCGGCGCGCAGGGCGCGCAGCACGCTCCACGTCGTCGGGTGCATCTTCGGGGGCGCGGCGTCCATGAGCTCAATGTACCCCGATCGGCCCGGGAATCCACCTGCTGCGCGCTCGGAACAATCGCGATAGGGTGCCCGAATGAAGAATGCTGACGACCTCAGCCACGGCCCGCTCAGCGGGCTGGTGGTGCTCGACCTGTCCCGCGTGCTGGCCGGCCCGTACTGCTCGATGAGCCTCGGCGACATGGGCGCCGATGTGATCAAGATCGAGCACCCGCAGGGCGGAGACGATACCCGCCGTTTCGGGCCGCCTTTTGTCGACGGCGTGTCGACCTATTACCTGGCCATCAACCGCAACAAACGCTCGGTCGCGCTTGACCTGAAGCACCCGGAGGGCAAGGCGCTCTTGTGGCGTCTGGTCGAAAAGGCCGATGTGCTGCTGGAGAACTTCCGCCCGGGCACGCTCGATCGGCTGGGCTTCGACCATGCCGCCTGCGCCGCGCGAAATCCGCGCCTCGTCTACTGCTCGATCAGCGCGTTTGGCCGCGTCGGCTTGCCGGAGTGGTCGTCGCGGCCGGGCTACGACCTGATCGTGCAGGGCATGAGCGGCATCCCCAGCGTCACCGGGCCGGTCGACGGCGGGCCGTACAAGGTGGGCGCCTCGATCGCCGATGTGGTCGCCGGCATGAGCGCCACCCAGGGCATCCTGCTCGCGCTGCTCGCCCGCGAGCGCACCGGGCGGGGCCAGTTTGTCGACATCAGCATGCTCGACGGCCAGGTCTCGCTGCTCACCTATCTGGCGACCGCGTGGCTCAATACCGGCGAAGTGCCGCCGCGGCTGGGCAACCGGCACCTTTCGATCGCGCCGTATGGCACGTTGCAGGCGGCCGATGGCTGGCTGAACGTGGCGGTGGCCAATGACCGCTTGTGGGGCCGCCTCTGCGAGCTGCTCGCGCGCCCGGACCTGCTCGCAGACCCGCGTTTTGCCCATAACGCCGACCGCGTGGCCCACGTCGACGCGCTGGAGGCCGAGCTGAATGCGGTGCTCAAGACGCGCACGGTCGCCGAATGGATCGAGGCGTTCGGTCAGGCGGGCATTCCCGCCGGTCCGGTGCTGCCGCTCGACGCCACGTTGAGCCATCCGCAGCTCGCGGCGCGCGGCATGGTCACGCGCATGGCGCACCCGCAGCTCGGCGAGGTGGGGCTGACCGGCATCGCGCAGCACCTGGCTGCCACGCCGGGCACGCTGCGCCGGCCGCCGCCCGCGCTGGGTGAGCACACCGACGCGGTGCTGGCCGAGATGGGCTGCTCACAAGCCGAGATCGCTGCCCTGCGCGGCAAGGGCGCCATCGGGTGACGGCGGCGCAAAGGCACAGCAGTGCGCTGCGCCGTTGATCCCGTCGCGCTTGTCCGCGACGCCTCTGGCGGCGTTCTGTGGCGCCGCGACCGGCCCGCGCTCCGTCAGGTCGCGGGCTTGACCGGCTCGACGATGCTTGGGCATCGCCTCCGCGCTCGGCCTT
>JAGQJJ010001031.1 GCA_020430675.1 Myxococcales bacterium | reverse complement strand
TGGACGGGGGCATCGCCGACGCCATCATCCGGCGCCAGTTCTCGCTTGCGAACATCATCGGGAAACATGGCTTCGACGACGGGGTTGCCATCCCGCGGTTGAACGCCGGGGCCGATGAGGCATTTGACGCCATCGAGGCCGCCGTCACTGCGGTACGTTTGCCGGGGAGCCTAGAATGGCACGAGAGCCATCACAACCCGATTCGATGGTCGCCAAAGGTACCCATGGACGCCGAGCAGAAGACGCGACTCGCTGCGACTCATGTCGAATTCTGGGCCCTCAACGTGCCGCTTCTGCAAGACGATGCGTTCTGGGCAGAGTAGGCAGCCGCCGAACGGAGCCAACTATCGCCGCTCACTACAAAAGGGGTCTCCGAGCCCATGATCAAGCGTCCGCGCATGGGCAATTGACGGGCGGTGAGCCATCGTCCTGGCCGGAATCAACTCGGCGCCGGTCCGCCCTGTGTGCCGGCCTCCGTGGCCGGAACGCCGCGAACACTCGGGTCAACCAGGGAGAGCGCACACAACGACGCGGGTTCCAGCGGCGTCGGGCTGGTTGACCCGATGTGTCTGCTTCCGGGTGACGGAGCAAAACATGCGGGCGGTGCGCTTAACCACACATTCCTCGAATCGCCCGTTCGGCGGCCTGGATGGAGAGCGAATCGAGGTCGCAGGGCGTCATTTGGGCCGCGATTGACCCGCCGTCGCCGCGCTCCGGGTCAGGCGGCGCAAGTCCACAGCCCGCGGCGATAAAGGGCTGCGGTCGTCCAAGGCGCTCTCCATGGCGCCACCGAGGGAAGGCGCACGGCTCTCGTGGGTAAGACGTGCACACGCCCCCGCTCGAAGCCTGCGAGCACTGTTCCACCGGCCGCGGCACCAGTTGACGGCCGCCTTCACCTTCAGCGCGCCGTCCGGTGGAGGTCGATTGACCCGACGCGGACCGCTCGCTACCGTCGCGCGACTGCTGGCCACGGAGTCCCCATGCGACGGCCGCCGCGCCGCCCCGTCCTGCTTGCCTTGCTGACCTTCGCCGCGCTGGCGCGCCCCGCCGCGGGCGCCGAGCCGATCACCGAGACCGTGCGCTTGCTCTGGTTCGGCCATACCGGCGGCGTCTCGGGCCATCGCACGCCCAATGCGGCGTGGCGCAGTCTGGGCGATGCCGTGCACCCGCTGGGCGCGGGACCGCGGGTCTTTGCGCGCCACGGCCGGCTGGTCTTTCGTCCCGGCGGCCTCGACGTGGCGCCGTTCGGGCGGTTTCTGGCCGCGGGACCCTTCACCGCCGAGACGCTGACCGAGGCGCTGCCGATCGTGCTGGGGCCGTTTGAGGTGCTGTTCGAGCTGGACGCCGAGGGTCAGCCGACGGCGCCAGCGCTGCTCGATCGCTTCATCGACCCGACCGAGCCGCCGGTGCCCGGTCTGCACACCGCGGTGGCCCGGCTGGTGCGCTATACCAACACCGCGGGCGAGTGGGTGCTGGCGCTCGATCTCGACCCCAACGACGATCGCCCGCTGCATGAGGATCCGCTCGATTACGAGCTGCGTTTTGCCTTCGAGGGCGAGCGCCGCCCGGCCGACGGGCCGCCGACGCGCTTTCATGAGGTGGGGCGCCCGTTGCACGAGGGCGCCCGTCGCGTGCGTGCCATCGAAGCCATGGTCGATGAGGCGCCCGAGCGTACGTTGGTGCTGGCGGCGGGTGATGACGTCGAAGACTTCAGCTTCGCCAACGCCGGCGCGCCCGATGGGCAGCGGCCGCAAAGCTTCGAGAGCTTCCGCCGCCTGGGCGTCGATGCCCTGGCACCCGGGGCCGCCGAGGTGGCTTTTGGCCTCGACCGCCTGCAACGCGAAGCCCAGCAGTACGAGGTGCGGGTGCTGGCGGCCAACGTGCCCGATGGGCCCTTCCTCGGCGGAAGGCTGCGCGAGGTCGGCGCGGCCAAGGTGCTGCTCATCGGCCTCGCCGCGCCCGACATGCCGCCGGCAG
>JAGQJJ010001030.1 GCA_020430675.1 Myxococcales bacterium | reverse complement strand
CAATCGCCGCGCACCTGTTCGGGCGCCATATAACCCGGCGTTCCAGCGGCGGCGGCGATGGTGCGGCGCCCGCTGCGCCACGCGAGCCCGAAGTCGGTGATCACCGGTCCACGCGGCCCGAGCAGAATGTTGTCGGGCTTCAGGTCGCGGTGCACGACGCCGCGGGCGTGGGCGTGGGCCAGCCCATCGAGCACCACCTCGAGCTGGGCAAAGACGGCGTCCCAGGGCTGCGGCCGACCCCGCGTGGTCGCGGCGAGCAACGGCCCGCCGTCGAGGTACTCCATCACCAGATAGGGTGAACCGGCGGGCAGATCAAAGGCGGCCGCGGCTTCGGCGCCCAGCTCGCCCGCGTCGAAGACCTGCACGATCGCCGAGTGGTCGAGCTGCGCCACCGCGCGCACCTCGCGGGCAAAAGCCTCGCGAAAACGCGGCTGTCGGGCCAGCGTGCCGCCCACCAGCTTGATCGCGACCGGCGTCTCGCTCGCGCGGTGCCGCCCCAGGTAGACCCGCGCCATGCCGCCGCGGCCGATGGCCCGCTCGACGGTGAACGGCCCGAGATCGAGGCCCGTGACCCGTGTGGCGACCAGCTCTTCGGGCACGCCGCCCGGCCGGGTGCCCGATGACAGAGTCCCGCTGTGTTCGGGCGGGTCCACCTCGGCGGAGAACACCGTATCGGCGTCGCCGAACGACGGGCCCTCTTCGTGCAGGTCGGTGTCGGCGTCGCCGAAATCCATGGGCCCGTCGGGCAGCACGGTGTCGGCGTCGCCCAGCAACTCGTCGACCGGCCAGACGGTCTCGGAGTGGCCGATCGAGGTCTCGCCGTCGGGCGAAAACGCCTCGGGATCAACGGTCACCGCCCCGTCATCGGGCAGCATGGTGTCGGCGTCGCCCGCGAGCGTGGCAGGCGAGCCCGCCTCGGGCGCCTCGTCGGTCTTGGTCTCGGCGCCGTGGGCGCTCAGGGTGGGCTTCGACGTCCCCATCGCGTTGACCCTACAACGAGCGGGTCCGGGTCGCCATCCGCATCAACCCGAGCGCCCGGATCGCGACGGCCAGGCGCGCGCTACCCGATGAGCGGGCGCGCGGCGCGGTTGCGCAGCACGATCACTTTGCGTTTTGCGTACTTGCGGAGCGGGTACTCATGCGACAGGGCGTCGACCAAATCAAAGAGGCCCGTCATCCACAGCGGCGCGAGGTACCGATCGATGTCGACAAATCCCGGCGTCTCCTGCCAGATGAGATGCCGCGCCTGATAGCGGCGGGCGTACTCGACGATGACGCCGATCTTGTCTTCGACGTATCCCATGCAGCCACCGAGGTAGATGACATCGAATGGCATGGCTTCGATGGGATAGGCGGTCAGATCGCCCACCGCAAAGCGCACGTCAAAGGGCTTCTCGATGCTGCGCGCCTGCTCAACCGCCAGGTCTGACAGGTCGAAGCCGACATAGGTGTCAATGTCATCGAGCGCGCGCAGCAGGTTGCCATGCCAGCAGCCGACATCGAGCACCGAGCGGGCGCCGACGGCCTGCACGCGCGCGGCGATGTCGGCGAACATCGCCTGCCCGCCCTCTTCATCGAGGTAGTCAAAAGCGCCCGAGCGATAGCGCCGGTTCCAATGCGTCTGCTGCTCGGGCACGAAGGTCACGATGGCGTTGACCTCACCTCGATAGCCGCGCACCCACAGCTCGCTGACACGATGGAAGCCATTGGTCAGCACCAGCTCGCGCCCGGTGTCGCGAATCTCGACCGCATCGCGCGCCGGGTTGTCGGCCTTGGCCATCTTGGCGACGCGGTTCTCTTGCAGGTTCACGTTGCCACGCTCATCGAGCTGCCATCGAAGCTGCACGGTGCCATCGAAGAAGGCTTCGATGGGAAGGCGGCGATGGCTCGACTCAGCCGGCAAGTCGCCCCGCGGCTCGGGCAGGACCACATCTCGCAGCGTCGCCCGCCGCCGCGCCAGGTAACTTGCTGTCGCCA
>JAGQJJ010001029.1 GCA_020430675.1 Myxococcales bacterium | reverse complement strand
AACGACTGGCGGGCCTTCGGGCCTTGGACCGACCTGTACGCGCTGGGGTGCGTGGCCTACGAGCTGGTCTCGGGCTATCCGCCCTTCTCACGACCCAGCGATGACCGCGCGCAGGACGCGATGAGCCTGATGGTTGCCCACCTGCGCGCTCCGGTGCCGCCGCTCCGGGCCAAGATGCCGGTGCCCGAGGGGCTGGGTGACTTCGTACGCCGCCTGCTCGCCAAGGAGCCCGCCGGGCGCTATCGCTTCGCCGCCGACGCGATGCGCGCGCTTGAGACGCTGCCGGCCGAGGCGCCCGAGGCGTTGCGCCGTGAGCCCCAGACGACGATTCCCGTCGGGCCGATGGCGGTCATCTCAACGGCTGAGCCGGGCACGTTGGGCTCGGCCGAAGCGGCCAGCAGTCCCCTGCCCTCGGACCTGCTCCTGACGAGCGCCCGCCCGATCGACGCGCTCGCGGCGACCGGCCTGGCCAATGAGTCCGCGCTGCTCACCGCGATCATCGATCCGAGCGCGATGGCGCCGGCCGGGTTTGACGTCGGTCGCCACTCGCCGCTCGACGTACCGCTGATCATGCCGACCGATTGGCGCGAGCTGCAGCCAAACGCGGCGCCGCCGCCGTTGCAGGGGGTCGGGCGCTCGCTTTTTGGCCAGCGCGAGCCGCGCTCGTGTGGGCGGGGGGTCGAGCGCGACGCGCTGTGGGCCACGCTGCGCGCGGTGGTGGCCGGCCAGGGCGCCCGGGCGATCGTGCTGGAGGCACCGTCGGGCTACGGCAAGCGGCATCTTTCGCAGTGGATCGCCTATCGCGCCCACGAAATGGGCGCCGCCGTTCTGCTGCGCACCGATCACGAGCGGCCCCACGGCCCCGCGTGTGGTTTGGGGCCGATGTTCGCCCGGGCGTTGCGCGTGGGCGAGCTGTCGAGCGCCCGGCGCGTGCAGCGCATCGCGGCGGCATTGGGCCTGCCCGCCCACGATGAGCGGGTGTTGGCGCTGTCGTCCGCGATCGACGCCGAGAGCCCGACCCTGAGCGACGTTCGAGAGGTGCTCGCCGCCTCGGACCAGCGCTTCGACGCCTACGCCGCGGCGCTCGGGCGCGTCGCGGGCGACCGGGCGGCGGTCATCCGGCTCGACAACGTGCAGTACGGTGAAGACGCGACCCGCTTCGCCGGCTATGTGTTGGCGCATCGGAGCGAGCTGCCGGCGTTGCTGTTGCTGACGGTGCGCACCGACGCCCTGCGCCCGGGATCGCCCGAGCAGGTGGCGCTCGCCGAGCTTCTGCAGTCGCCCTCGGCAGCGTGCCTGCCCCTCGGGCCGCTGCCGCCTGGTCCGTATGCCGAGCTGCTGCAATCGCTGCTGCCGCTGCGGGTCGACCTGGTCGAGAGCATCATCCAGCGGACGGCGGGCTGCCCGCTCTTCGGGCTTGAGTTGTTGCAGCACTGGATTCGCACCGAGGCGCTGGAAGACAGCCCCGAGGGCTTTCGGCTGCGCAGCGGGGCTGAACGCATCGCGCCCGAGGGCCTGCAGGCCGTGTGGCGCGCCCGCATCGACGAGGCGCTCGCCGGCGAAGGCCAAGGCGCGCAGTGCTTCGAGCTGGCGGCCGTTCTTGGGCTGGTGGTCGACAATGCCGAGTGGACGGCCGTCTGCGCCCACGCCGGACTGCACGCCGATCCGGCGGTCACCGAGCGCATGCTCGACGCGCGGCTCATTCGCCGGGTCGACGGCGGGCGGTGGACGTTCACCCACGCGATGGTGCGCGAGGCGCTTCAGCAGCGCGTGCGCCGTGCCGGGCGCTGGGCATGGGCCAATCGCCTCTGCGCGGATATGCTCCTGATGCGTGGCGAGAACGAGCCGATCCGACTGGCCGAGCACCTCATGGCCGCCGGCGACCACGCCGCGGCCATCGGTCCGCTGGTCGCCGCCGACGACATGCGCCACGAAGCGACTGACCTGCCGCGCGTGCGGCGTCTCCTGTCCCAACGAC
>JAGQJJ010001028.1 GCA_020430675.1 Myxococcales bacterium | reverse complement strand
TGCTGGTCGCTTCGCCCGAGGGCGCGCCGCTGGCGTTTGAGGTGCCGCGACCGCTGCGGCAGGGCGGCACCTGGCGCTTTGCCCTCGACGTCTGGCGCGAGGAGCGCGCCCGCGCGCTGCTGATCGCGGTGCCGCGGCTGGCGCCGAACCAGACCGTCGCCGCGGCGCCCACCGGCGCGGGCAGCGCCTTTCACGCCGCGCACACCGCGATGCACGCCGCGCTGGCCAACCCGACGCCGGGCCTCATCGTGCAGGTGCGCGGCCACGGCGGCTGGCGGGCGTTGCAGGACCACGGCATTCTCGCGCTCGAGACGCCGATCTTCGATATCGCCCAGGTGCCCGAGATGGTCAGCGGGCTCGCGGCGCGGGTCGAGGCGCGCATCGGGCCGCCGGTGCGCATGTATCGCTCGCCGTCGTTCAAACCCGGCCGCGACGCGCCGTTGGCGATGGCGCCCATCTCGCGGCAGGACGCCGATCTGGTCGGCCTCGTGAGCCAGCCCAACGTGCAGCGCGATCTGGCGCGAAGGTACGGCGGCACACGCTTCCTGCGGCTGTGGCTGTCGGAGCGGGTGCGCGCCGATTACCTGCTGGAGCGACCGCCGGCGCTGCCGGGCAGCCTGAGTGACGCCCTTGGCGACCCGCTCACCGAACCCGGCCTCGCCGCGCTGCTGCGCGAGCCGCTCGCCGAGCCGCCGCCCGAGCCGGATGCGGCGTTGGCCGCGCGCTTTGAGGCGGCCTTCGATCTGGCGCGCCGCTACGCCATCACCGACAACCCGCACCTGCTGCGGCTGCTGCTCGACCGCGCGGCCGGCGATGCCGGGCTGCGGGTCTGGCGCGGATTCGCCCCCGGCGAGGGGCGGCCATACCTGCTGGTCGAGCAGTCGAGCGCCGACGAGGTGCATCGCGGGCTGGTCTACGAGCACGCCGAGGGCGACATCTGGCAGTCGCCCGCGCCCGAGGCGCCGCCGATCAGCCTGCGCGGCCACGGCGGCGCGCGGGTGCACGGGCAGCGCGTGGCCGAGGGGGCGCCATGAGCCGGCAGATCGCAGGCTGGACGGTGGCCCTGGCGCTGATCGCGGTGGTCTGGGCGCTCGCGGGCCTCGTGTTCCAGGCCGGCGACCCGTTCGCCCGCCTCAAGGCGCCCGAGGTGCGCATCGAGACCTACTGGCGGGCCACGCCCGAGGCGCCGGCACACTTCCGCCTGCTCGGCGGCGAGCGCACGCTGAAGCTGGTGACGCACGCGATCCTGCCGCCCGGCGACCCGGCCCCGCCCGATCGCGTGGTGCTCTTCGACGTGGGGCTCAGCCTCATGACGCTCGACGGGCAGCTCCTCTGGCGCGGCATCATCCGCACCTCGGGGCGGCGAAGCGTCGATCCGGCGCAGCGCGGCGAGCAGCCCGATGCCTGGCTGCCCGATCAGCCCAATCGCCCGGTGCTCGACAGCCGGATGCTCCAGTTCGAGATCCCGATGACCATCCCGCCCGAGAGCCGGCTGCTGGTCGAGGCGGTGGGCGTCGACGCGCTGGCGGTGCGCCTCTACGCGCGCGGCCAGCCCGAGGGCGACGTGGTGGTGCGGGCCCGCGAGCTGGTCTTCGACGACGCCGAGCCGCTGATCACCGATCGCCTCGCGCCGCCGCAGCCCTTCTTGCGGCGGCCGGGCGAGGGCGCCGGCATTCAGGTCGCCCGCACTGGCAATCGCCGGCCCTTCGATGAGAACGAAGCCAAGGTGCGCACGTCGCTCGACCCGCTGCGGCCGCTGGCGCTCAACGTCATCGGGCCCACGCAGCTTACGCTGTCGGTCTGGGGCGACCCCGACGCGACCGGCGCGACCGAAGCGACCGGTCGGGTGATCATCGGCGACGTGCCGACGGAGGTGCCTGTGGAGGCCGATGTGATGCCGCTGGATGCGCGGGGCGGTGGGCCCTTCGTGCAGGGGTTTCTGGCGCTGCCGGTGGTGGAGAGGCTGCGACTGTCGAGCGCT
>JAGQJJ010001027.1 GCA_020430675.1 Myxococcales bacterium | reverse complement strand
GTCGCCGGATTACTCGGCCTGCGCCGATCTGACGCGCTGCGTTGAGCTGCGGGTGCTCGATCGGTTCTTTTTCGTGCCCTTCTTCGCCTCGGCGTTTGCCGCCTACTGGGTGGGCGGCTTCATCGACGCGCGCTGGCCCGGCGTGATCACCGCCGGCCAGGCGCTGGTCTGGTGGGGCGTGCTGCGCGCGATCGTGCCGGCGATGTTGATGAACGCGACCAACTTCTTCTGCCACGATCCGCGCTATGGCTATCGCCGGTTCGATTCGCCTGACCAGACGCGCAACGTGAGGTGGCTGGCCATGCCCACCGCGGGGCTTGCGTGGCATAACAACCACCACGCCTATCAGCACTCGGCGCGCAACGGTTTCTTCCCCGGCGAGATCGACACCGCCTGGCTGTTCATCCGCGGGCTCGCCGCGCTCGGGCTGGCCAGCGGCGTGCGCGATGTGCCGCCTGAGGTGCTCGCCCAGGGGCGCGAGGCCAACCACCACCGGGGCAAGCCGTCTGCGCCGCCCAAAAGCGCGCGCGAAGCCGCCTGACGCGGATCGCCGACCGGCGCCCGATCCCACGAAGCCTTGATGCATCGGCCGCGGCCATCGGTGTGCGGCGTGCCCGCTTGCGGACGCAGCGCGGGCTGGCGTCGCGTCCGGGCCCTGTCAGTGGGCTTGTCCAAGCGCGGGGAAGGGGATAGCGTGCGGTTCGAGTTGGGCGACCCCGAGGGTGCGGATGGCGCGCGACACGACGATCATCCTGCGCGTGCTCCTCATCGAGGACAATCCAGGCGACGCGGTGCTCATCCGCGAGGCGCTGTCGGAGTCGCGCGGGCCGGTCTTTGCGCTCGACGTGCGCCCCAGCCTCACCGCGGGCATTGAAGCGCTGGCCCACGGCAACTACGACGCATTGCTGCTCGATCTGAGCCTGCCCGAGTGTCGGGGCCTCAACACGCTCATCCGCCTGCGCGCCGCGAGCGTGTCGCTGCCGACGTTGGTGCTCAGCGGCCTCGACGATGAAGACACGGCGCTCGGCGCGCTGCAGGCCGGGGCGCAGGATTATCTGGTCAAGGGTCGCTTCGACGGGCAGCTGCTCAGCCGGGCGCTGCGCTATGCCATCGAGCGCAAGCGCACGCGCGACGAGATTCAGGCGCTCAACGCCGAGCTCGAGAGCCGCGTGCAGCAGCGAACGGCCGAGCTGGGGCTGGCCAATCAGGAGCTCGAAGGCTTCATCCACTCGATCACCCATGACCTGCGCACGCCGCTGCGCAGCATTCACGGGTTCGCCGAGCTGCTGAGCGATGAGTACGCCGACCAGCTCGATGGCGAGGGGCGTGACTACCTGGAACGGCTGGTGGCCGGCACCGAGCGGCTGGAGGCGGTGCTCGACGCGCTGCTGGCGCTCTCGCGGCTGACGCGCACCACGCTGCGGTGGGAGATGCTCGACCTGACCGCGCTGGCCCGGCGGGTGGCCGCCGATCAACGGCGCGCCTGGCCGGATCATCCGGTCGATGTGGAGGTGGAAGGGGGCATGACCGCGGTCGGCGATCCGCGCCTGATCCGCATCGCGCTGACGCAGCTTCTCTCGAACGCCTGGAAGTTCACCCGCAGCCAGCGAGAGCCCCGGGTGAGCATCGGCCGCGCGGGCGACGCCTTCTACGTGCGCGACAACGGCATCGGCTTCGACATGGCCCACTCGGGCACGCTGTTCAAGCCCTTCCAGCGGCTGCACTCCGAGCATGGCTACGAGGGCATCGGCGTGGGGTTGGCGACCGCGTGGCGCATCATCCAGCGGCATGGCGGGCGCATGTGGGCCGAGGGCGCGCCCGATGAAGGGGCCTGCTTCTACTTCACGCTGGAACAGCGCCTGCCGGCGGATGAGTAGGCGCCGGACCGATCCGCCGCCGGTCGACGCGGCGGCCCCTGAAGACGCGCCGGGGGTGTCACGCCGCGCCTTCCTGGAAGCGGGCGCCGTCGGCGCGGTCGGCCTGCTGG
>JAGQJJ010001026.1 GCA_020430675.1 Myxococcales bacterium | reverse complement strand
GACATGGAGCAGATTGTTGAAGTCATGTGCGACGCCGCCGGTAAGCAGCCCGAGCGCCTCCAGCTTCTGCGCCTGTCGCTCGCGCGCTTCGAGCAGCGCCCGCTCGGCCTCGGCGCGTCGCTGCTCGGTCACATCGCGCGCGACCAGCAGGTGCAGGCCGGGTTGCATATCGGCCCAGGCGAAGAGCATGGCATGCCGGATCTCACCGTCCCTTCGCTGCACATCGACCGGGCGGGTGCACATGGCATCGCGCCGCAGGCCGGTCCAGAAGTCCGCTTCGGCGGTGTCTTCGCCATGGCACAGGGCCCAGAACCGCCGACCGATGAGCGCCTCGCGGGCGTGCTCGGTCAAGGTGCTGGCCGCCGGGTTGGTGTCGACGATGACCCCGTCATCATCGCTGAGGAAGACCGCGTCGGACGTATGCTCGAAGAGGCTGCGATAGCGGGCCTCGCTCTCGCGCAGCCGCGCCTCGCTGCGGCGCTGCTCGGTGAGGTCGACCTGCACGCCGATCGCGAGCGTGGCCCGGCCGTCTGGTCCGTATTCGATGGGCCGGCCCGTCACGCCGACGTAGCGGATCTCGCCGTCGGGGCGAACGATGCGATACTCGATGCGCGGCACCGGCTTGCCGTAAGTCAGCTCGCTGCGGGCCGCCGACACCGCCGGCCGATCATCCGGGTGCAGACACCCCATGAGGGTCGCGATCGTGCCGTCGAAGGTCTCTCGTTTGAGCCCGTAGATTTCCAAAAAGCGGTCATTGCAGGTGATGCGCCCTGTTCGCGCGTCCGATGTCGTGATGCCCAGCTCAGCCGCTTCAGCGGCCAGGGTCAGGCGGTCCACCGCCGCGCGCAACTCCAACTCAGAGCTCTTGAGCGCGGTGATGTCCTGCGTCATCACCATGCCATGAATCACCGCACCGGCGCGGTTGCGCACGGGCAGCGTCACCACGCGGAACCAGGCGTCGCCGTACGAGACGGTCGACTCGGTGGTCTCGCCGCGCAGCGTCGCCCGCAGCTTGGGTTCATCGCGTTCGAAGACCGCGCGGGGAAAGACGTCGCGCAGACGGCGGCCCTGCAGATCGGCCGACCCCAGCCCGATTCGGGCCAGGCCCTCGCCGTCGACCAGGACGTAGCGCAGGTCGTGATCGTAGAGCGCGATAATGCCATTGGGGAAGTTCTGGGCCAGGGTGCGATATCGCGCGTCGGCCGCATCAAGCGCGCGCGCGCTGGCCTCTTCGGCGTCTGACCGTGTCTCGGGCGCCAGGGCCAGAATCACGCCCTCCAGGGCGCAGACCGTGCCATCTGCGCCGAGCACGGCGACCTGCTGCTGCAAAAGGCGTCGCGGCCGGCCGTTTGCGTCGACGATGTCGTAGATGACCTGCAGCGGCACCGACTCACCGGCGAGCGCGCCGCGCCACAGGGCCATCAGCGTCTGGCGCGCGTCAGGGGTCAGCACCTCAAGGGGCGGCCTGGTCCGCCAGCGCTCCGGTGGATGGCCGGTCAGGTGCTCGATGGCGGGCCCGACGGATTGCACTTCGCCTGAAGGCACCAGGATCCGAAAGTCCGCGGCGGGCGAATGGCATGGTCGATCCGACCCTCCGTCCGTCCGGGGCATCGTCTCCTCCCGTGTGGGCCCGAGAAGGGGGGCCCATGTAACGCGCTGACGCCACGATCGCCAGCGGGGCTCGTTTTGCGGTTCGCGCCGGCCCCCGCAGAGTCGGGAACCGAGTCGCCAAGCCGTGCGCAACATCTCACAAATTCCAGGATCCTATCAACCGTGCGCGGCGCGAAAGTGCCGCCCCCGCCGGGTCAGGCGCCGGCCGCCACCGCGGCCTCGCCGAACCAGGTCGTCAAGGCGCCGGCCAGGCCGCGGTCGGTGCCTTCACCCGCCCAGGCCACATACCCGTCGGGCCGGATCAACACCGCGCTCGGCGGCGGCACGGCGCCCAGCGCCGGCAGCGTCCACCGACCGTCGGCGGTCGCGTCGAGCAGGCGGAC
>JAGQJJ010001025.1 GCA_020430675.1 Myxococcales bacterium | reverse complement strand
AAGGGAGCCCCCGATGACGCCGACCGCCGAGACCGACGCCGACGCCGACGCGCTGGCCCGCGCCCTGGGTCCGTTGGCGCCGCCGCCCGAGGCCGATGACCCGCTGCCGGTCGAACGGTTGCTCGCCTGGCATCGCGGCGCGCTCGACGAGACCGAGGCGGCGGCGCTCGAAGCCCGGCTGGCGGTCGATCCCGAAGCGCGCGCCTTCCTCGCCGATCTGGGCGCCGCGCCCTCGCCGTTTCTGACGCGCTGGGCCGAGTCGCGCCTGGCGCCCGCCAGCCGCGGGTTGGTCAGCGGCGCGGTGACCCTGGTCGCGCTCGCCGCCGGCGTGCTGGTCTTCACGCTGAGTGGCAATGCGCCGCCGCCGTATCACACCCGCCTGCTGCGCGGCGCGCACACCGAGCTGCGCGGCGCCGAGGGACCGAAGGACGGCGTGGCGATCATCGACGACGAAGCGCGGCTGGTGCTGGCCATCGGACCCACCGCACCGTGGCGCCGCGACGACCCGATGCACTGTCGCGTCTATGTCGACGACCCCGATGGCCGCCTCGTCTCGGTGCGGACCCCCTGCGACCCGGGCGAGGGCGGCAACTGGTTTCTGAACACGCCGGTCGTCGAGCTCTTCGCCGACCGCTACGGCCCGCGTACCCTCTACTTCGCGTTGGCCTACGACGCGAGCGGCCTCGACGCGCTCGATGGCCATGACCCACCCACCGAGGGCGCCGAGGGGGACATCCGGTGGCATGTCCTCCGCTTCAACTACCGACCGAGCGAGGCGCCATGACCTGGATTCTGCCCCTCGCGGTCGTCGCCCTGGTCGCCAGCGCCACGGCCGACCTGGTGCCCCAGGCGCTCGCCGGCAACCGCCGCGCCATCGCGCGCCTCGTCTCGGCGTTGATGCCCGTCATCCGCGCCACCGTGCGCCAGGCGCTGCGGCGCATGTCCCACCGCCGCCTCGGCCCCTACGACGGCGACGATCTGTCCCAAGAGATCTGGCTGTTGCTCATCGCCGACGAGGGCCGCCGCCTGCGCGCCTTCGACCCCACCCGCAGCCAGTCGCTGGAAGGCTACGTCGCCATGGTCGCGCGCACCGAATCGACCCACCTGCTGCGCCGCGAACAAGCCGCGCGACGCGGCGGCGCCGAACAGCACACCGACCTCAACCACGCCAGAGCGGCCACCGAGGGCGGCGATCCCGAAGCCCGCCTCATCGACCGCGACCTCGTCGCCCGCCTGCGCGCCCACCTGCACGCCGAGCTGCCCGACAAAGGCCGCCTCGTCTTCGCCCACCTCTACGTCGACGGCCGCTCGCCCGCCGACACCGCCGCCCTGATGCGGGTCAACACCCAGGTCGTCTACAACTGGCAGCACAAGATCCGCGCCCTGTTGCGCGCTCGAATGGCCGAGGTCGCCGCAGACGTGGGTTGAAGCCGCCGACGACTTCGGGCCCGGCAAGAAACGACTCGGCGATTCGGCCGCCGCTCCACACGCGCAGGGCCGTCTACGTCCTCGGCCGCCCTGCGGGCGGGGCCGGCGCCCCGTCGGGTCGCGGGCTTGGCCCCCTCACCGGACCTCCAGGTACGACTTCGTCGCGGTCTGTGGGCGCACTGGCCCTGCAAATGCGTATCGGCACCCTGGGTCCATCGAGTGATTTCTTGCCAGGCCGTCAATGATGGCTCAGCGCGGGCGTGAAGCGATCCATCACAAAGCGGGTGAGGCCCGGGAACCAACGCACGAGGCCGTAGGCCCCGGGGTAGATGACCCGCGCCCGCCGGCGGTCGATGGCGCGCCAGACGCGGTCGGCCAGACCCTCGACGGTGCCGCGCGGCTGCAACGCGAGCGCAAAAGAGCGCTGATAGGCGGCGAGCCCCGCGCGACCCATATCGGTCTCGATGATGCCCGGATAGACGGTGACCACATGCACGCCGGTGCCGCGCAGTTCGCCGCGCATGGCTTCGGAGGCGGCGGCGAGGCCGGCCTTCGAGGCGTTGTAATAGGT
>JAGQJJ010000101.1 GCA_020430675.1 Myxococcales bacterium | reverse complement strand
CGCGCTTCAGGGCGCCGAGCGGGAGCTGTACGAGTCGCTCTCCAGCGAGGCCCGCGCCGCGGGTCGGCGGGCGGCGCTCGTTGCGCTCATCGCGCATCGGGCGGGGCAGCGACCCCTGCTGCTGATGGTTGAGGACCTGCACTGGGCCGACGCGGCGGCGCGGCGCGATCTGCTGCCGGTGGTGGAGGCGCTGCTGGCGTGCCCCGTGCTGTGGCTCTGCACCACCCGGCCCGAGGAAGAATGGCTCGACGCCGCCTGGGCCGCCGCCGCGCTTGCGCCCGATCGACTCACCGTCTTCAACCTGAGCCCGTTCGACGCCGACGAAGCGCGCGAGCTGGCCGACCGCGCGCTGCACACGCTCGGCGGGCAGATCGACCCCGCGCTCGCCGCCGCGTGCATCGAACGCGCCGAGGGCAACCCGCTCTTTCTCGCCGAGCTGCTGTTCAGCGCCCGCCACGTCGGGGTCGGGCAGATCCCGTCCTCGGTCCAGGGGCTGGTGCTCTCGCGGGTCGACCGGCTCGATGCCCGCGACCGCCGCGCGGTGCAGCGCGCCGCGATTCTGGGCGCCGAGGTCGACCTGGAGGTGCTGCGCTGGCTGATCGATGACGCCGCCTACGATCCGACGCCATTGGTCGAAGCGCGCCTTTTGCGGCGCGAGGGCGCGGCGCTGTTCTTCGCCCACGCGCTGGTGCTCGATGGCATCTACCACGCTCAGCTTCGATCGACGCGCCGGTCGCTGCACGCGCGGGTGGGCGAGTGGTACCTCGACCGCGACCTGGAGTCGGCCGCTGGCCATCTGGCGCAGGGCGACGACCCCCGGGCGGCGCAGGCGTTCTTCGACGCCGCCCACCTGGCCGCTGACCGGCTGCACCTGGAACGGGCCCTGGCGTTGACCGAGCGCGGTCGGGCGTGCACGCCGAACCGCGAGGTCGACGCGCGCTTGCAGCTTTTGCAGGCCCAGACGCGCTTCCAACTCGGCGACACCGAGGGCGCCATCGCCGGCCATCGCGCGCTGCTGGCCACCGCGCCGTCCGATGACATCGCCCTGCAAGCGTCGATCGGCCTGGCCAACGGCCTGCGCGTCATCAGCGCGGCCGACGAGGCATTTGCGCTGCTCGATGAGATCGAAGCCCTCGCGACCCGCCTCGACCTGCCGCAAGCGCTGGCCGAGATCTGCTCGCTGCGCGGCAACCTGTTCTTCGCGCGGGGCGAGGCCGATGCCTGCGTCGCGGCGCATGCCCAGGCGCTGGCCTGTGCGCAGGCGTCGAAGTCGGTGAAGCTTGAGGTGCAGGCCCTGGGCGGCATGGGCGACGCGCTCTATATGCAGGCGCGCATGGCATCGGCCCATGATGCCTTCCGGCGCTGCGTCGATCGGGCCCGCGTCCATGGTTTTGCGCGCATCGAAGCGGCCAATCTGGGCATGGTGGCCTATACCGCCTGGTACACGGGGTCGCGCGCCGAGGCGCTCGAAGTGGCCGCTGAAGCCATCCAACGCGCCCGCGAGACGACCCATCACCGCGCCGAGCTGGTCGCGCAGTCGCTGGTCGCCGAAGACTGCGCCGAGCAGCTCGATCTGGCGGGCCTCGACGCCGTCCTCGAGCGGCTCGAAGCGCTGCAATCGATCATCAAGGCCCGGCTGTGGACGCCGTTCCATCTGGGCGGTCGCGGCCGGGTGCTCTGGTTCACCGGCCACCGCGAAGAGGGCCGCGCGCTTCTGGTCGAGTCGATGGAACAGGTGCGTCGCATCGCGCTGCGTTATATGGGCCCCGCGGTGCTGGGCTTCTTGTCCGAGGTCACCGACGATCCCACCGAGCGGCAGGCGGCGCTGGATGAGGCGTTTGCCCTGGTGGCCCAGGGCGGGCCGGGTCATAACCCGCTGCACCTGTACGCCAGCATGGTCCGGGGTGCGGTGGCGCGACAGGCCTGGGATGAAGCCGAGCAGGCCGCCGATCGGTTCGAGGCCTTCTCCCACGCTGAGCCCCTGCCGCGCTCGCGCTTTTTCATCGACGTCGCCCGCGCCTTTGCCGCCGTCGGCCGCGGCGCCACCGGTCCACAGATCGAGGTCGAGATCGCCCGGCTCGGCGCGATCATCGAGCGCGAACAGCCCATGCTTCGCGCCGCATTGCACCATGCCCGGGCGAGCCTGCGCCCCCCGGCGACGCCCTGATCCGAGAGGCAACCCGATGAGAGATGGCATCTACCTTGCCGAGACCCAGGCCGAGCGCAACGCGGTGTTTGCGTTGCGATATGCCATCTACGTCGAAGAGATGGGTCGCCTGGGCGACATCGCCGACCACGAGAAGCAGCACCTGGTCGAAGCGGCCGACGCGCATGGCCGACTCTACCTGGCGGTGGTCGACGGCGAGCCGGTCGGCACCATGCGCCTGAGCTGGGGCGGCGATCCGGGCGCGGTCAGCGCGCAGATGCGGGCGCTGTATGAGACTGACATCTTCGCCGGTGTCATCGACGACGCGCAGCTCCTGATCGGCGAGCGGCTCATGGTGCAGACCAGCCAGCGTGGCACCGACCTCGCGATGCGCATGTTGGCCGAGCTGGGCCGCTTCATGGTGACAAAGGGCGCCGAGGTGCTCTTCCTCGAGTGCGAGCCGCATCTGATCAACCTCTACCTGCGGCTGGGCATGCGGCCGTATACCCGCACCAAGAACTACCCCGGCATCGGCCTGGTGGTGCCGATGGTGCTGCTGGGCCACGATCTGGCGCACCTCAAGCGGACCGGCTCGCTCTATTGGGCCATCTTTCAGGCGGCGCCGCCGAGCGATGCCGAACGGGTCGCCGCCCAGGTGAAGAAGCTCGACAACGTCTCAGCGATGGTCAGCCGCGAGAGCACGCCGCGCGCGCACTTCATGGCCGAGGTGTTGGCGGGGCTGGCCGAGAAGAAGACCGCCACCCCCGCCATCTTCGACGCCCTGAGCGAAGCGCAGATCGAAATGCTGGTCGCGCGCAGCCATATCTTCGAGGTGCAGGCCGGCGACCACCTGGTGCTCGACGGCGGCGCGGCGCGCAGCCTCTTTGTGGTGCTGGGCGGCGTGGTCGAGATCTACAAGGACGGCGTGCTGCTCGGCGTGCAGATGCCTGGCGACGTCTTCGGCGAGTTCGCCTTCCTGCTCGGCCTGCCCCGCACCGCCGACGTGATCGCCGGCAGCGACGTGCGGGTTCTGTGCCTGAGCGAAGCGAATCTGCTGAAGTTGCAGGCCAAAGAGCCGGCGCTCAGCTCGCAGTTCATGCTCAACCTGTCGCGTTGCATCTGCCAGAAGCTGCTCGAGCTGCGGCAGACCTTCCTGACATCGCTCTGATCGCCGCGAGGTTCGCCCCCGATGTGCCGCGCCCTGCTCTACCTCGGCCAGCCCGTGCTGCTCGACCATCTTCTGTTTCAACCCGACAGCGCGCTGGTCAAGCAGACCTTCAACCCGCGCAAGCTGCATATGCTGAACCTGGCCGGCTTCGGCATGATGGCGTGGTCGGGCGACGGCCATCGGCCCGAGGTGCCCTGGCATTATGCGGCGACCGAGCTGCCGGTCTTCGATCGCAACTTGAAGGCGATGGCCGAGAAGGTGCGCGCCCATTGCCTGCTGGCCCATGTGCGCGGCGTGGCCTACAGCACCAAGGCCATCGTGTCGCGGCAGAATACGCACCCGTTCAGTTTTCCGGGGCATCGGCTGGTGCTGGCCCATAACGGCGACCTGCATCGCTTCGATGAGATGAAAAGCAGCGTCTTCGAGCATGTCTCGCCGGCGCTGCGCTCGCAGGTGCAGGGCACGACCGACAGCGAGTGGATTCACGCCCTGGTGCTCTCGCAGATCGAAGACCCCGACGCGCCGCTGAGCGCCGAGGCGATCAAGCGCGCCGTCGAGAAGGCGCTGCGCATCCTGCGCGATGTGCGGCGGGCCCATGGCATCAGCACCTCGTCGTCGGTGAACCTGTTTCTGACCGATGGCGAGTGCCTGTTTGCGGTGCGGTTCTGCTTCGACTTCGGGCGGTATTCGCTCAAAGGGCCCGAGAAGGTGCAGGAGAGCAACCTGAACTACCTGAGCCTCTGGTACACCGCCGGCCGCGAGTTCGGCTACCACGAGGACGAGTGGAAGATGATCGGCGGCAGCGACACGGCCGACTCGTTGATGGTCGCCTCCGAGCCGCTGACGGTCGATACCACGACGTGGCTGGAGGTGCCCGAGTACGCCATGCTCTTCGCCGATACGCGCGGGGCGCGGCCGGTCATCGACATCGCCTGGCTCGACGTCTGATCCCGCATGTGCACCCTCATCGTCATCTTCCGCGTGGTGCCGGGGCTGCCGGCCATCTTTGCCGCCAACCGCGATGAGTACTTCGAGCGCCCGGCGACCGGGCCGCAGGTGCTCGACGAGGCGACCGGCGTGGTCGGCGGCCGCGATTTGAGCGCGGGCGGTACCTGGATGGGGCTCAGCCCGGGCGGCTTCTTCGCCGGGTTGACCAATCAGCGGCAGCCGGGCGGCGCGGCGCGCGGCCGGCGGTCGCGGGGCGAAGTGGTGCTCGAGACGCTGAAAGCCGGCGCGCGGGGCGGCATCGAAGGCGCGCGGGGCTGGCTCGAAGGCATCGATGCGGCCGATTACAACCCGTTCAACCTGATCTTCGGCACCGCCGAGACGCTCATCGCGGCCTATGGGCGTGCCGATCTGCGCTTCGCCCCGGTGCCGCCGGGCGTGCATGTGCTGCCCAACGACGTGCTCGACGCGCCGGGCTTTCCCAAGGTGCACCGCATTCAGGCGGCGCTGCGCGACCTGCCCGCCGACTGGCCGGGCATCGAAGCCAGGCTGGCCGCGGTGCTGGCCGACGCCACGCCGCCCGCGGTGCTGCCCGACGAGCCCGACATCGCGCTGCCCGACGAAGTCCGCGGCGCCCTGCACGCGGTGAACGTGCGCCTGCCGGCCTATGGCACGCGGTCGAGCAGCCTCGCCGCGTTGGTGCCGGGCGGCGTGGCCCACTACTCGTTCGCCGAGGGCCCGCCGGGCGCGCCGTTCAGAGATTACGCGGCGCTGCTCAGCCGAAAGCGTGCGCGCTGAGCTGAAGGCCGGCCATCGTGCCGCGCCAGCTCACGCGACCCACGTCGGCCCCGGCGGCGCCGGCGACCACCATCAGCGGGATCAGGTGCTCCTCGCGCGGATGCGCGGCGCGCGCGGCGGGCGCTGACATCCAATCGGCGAGCAGTCGATCGCGCTCGGTGGGCGGCGCGGTGACGGCGGCGTCGAGCCAGTCGCCAAACGCCTTCGACTCGGCGCGCGCGGTGTCATCGGGCCGAAAGATGCGCCGCAGGTTGTGGTACGAGTTGCCGCTGCCGATCAGGTAGCCGCCCAGGTCGCGCAACGGGGCGAGCGCGCGGCCGATCGCCAGGTGCTCGGCGGGATCGAGCCCCACCTTGAGCGAGACCTGCACCACCGGCACGTTGGCCTGCGGCCACGCGAGCATCAGCGGGATGAAGACGCCGTGGTCGTAGCCGCGCGCCTTCTCGACGTCGACCGTAAATCCCGCCTTGCGGAGCAGCTCGATGGCCTGCTCGCCCTGTTCGGGCGCGCCCGGCGCGGGCCATTTGAGGGTATAGGCTTCGGGCGGGAAGCCACCGTAATCGTAGTACATTCCCGGCGCCGAGCCGGTGTGCACCGCGACGTTTCGGGTCTCCCAATGGGCGCTGACGACGACCAGAAACGCCGGCGCGCGCCCCGGGCCACGGGCGATGTCGCGCATGCCGTCGGCGAGCTTTGCGCCCTCGGCGTCGTCCATCATCGGCAGCGAGAGCACCGGCCATGGGCCGCCGCCGTGCGGCACAAACGTGGCGGGAAAACGAGGGGTCGCGTGCATTTTGGCTCCTTTGTGGCCGGCCCAGGCGCCAAGCGTGGCGACGGCCAGCGCGCCGGCGCCGGCTTGCAGCAGATGGCGTCGATTCCAGGACATGCGTTGATGGATGCCGCCGCGCGGTCCGGGTCGCCGGATGGCGGCCTGGACCGTCCGGCCGGACGGTTCAGATGGACGGTCCAGAGGGCAAAAGAGCACGAAATCAAAGCAGAAAGCGCGTATTGGCGTTGGCACGCCGAATGCTCATGGGGTCGGGCACAACCGAAGGCTAGAGGATCCCATGTTCCGCATTCATCGCCCCCGCGCCGCCCGCTCGCTGCTCTCGGCCCTCGCCCTCACCGCCGCCGCGGGTCAGGCGCAAGCCATCGAGGTCAACGACCCGCTGCGCCCGCAGCAGTGGCAGCTCGACACGCTGCAGGCCGAGCAAGCGTGGCAGTACAGCACCGGCGAGGGCGTCATCGTCGCGGTGCTCGACGTCGGCTTCAACTTCAGCGGGCCCGACGGCCTCGCCAACGTGTTGCCGGGCCATGACTTCTGCGACAACGACGACGACCCGGTCGTGCTCGGCGATGCGCACGCGATGACCGTGTCGAACATGATGGGCGTGCGCACCGACAACGGCGTGGGTGTCGCCGGATTGGCGCCCGGCGTCTCGATCCTGCCGGTGCGCTGGTGCAGCCAGGCCGCGGCGATCGACTGGGCCGTTGCCCAGGGTGCCGACATCATCAACATCAGCAGCAACGCCGCCCAGCCGAACCAGCGCATCGCCGACGCCATCGCCCGCGCCCTCGAGGCCAACGTGCTGGTGGTCACCGGCTCGGGCAACGACGGGCACGCCGACCCGGGCTACCCGTCGTGGTACGAGGGCGTGCTCAGCGTCGGCGCCACCGACATCAACAACCAGCTCGCCGGTTTCTCGAACTTCGGCCCGTACCAGGACTTTGTTGCGCCCGGCGTTGGGGTGTTCACCGAGTACCTGGACGCTCGGGGGGAGTGGGTCTACGGGCCGCGCTCGGGCTGCTCATTTGCCAGTCCGGAGCTCGCCGGCTCGCTGGCCATGCTGCTCGGGGCCGGCGCCACGCCCGATGAGGCGGTGGCCTGGCTCGAAGCGACCGCGATCGATCTGGGCGCGCCCGGCCGCGACGACTACTACGGGCACGGCCTCATCCAGCCCGCAGCGGCGCTCGAAGCCTTCGCCCGCGACCGCGACCGGCGGCGCCACGCGGCCGACTTCGACGGCGACGGTTTCGCCGATCTGGTCGCCGGCGCGCCCGGCGAGTCGCTCTGGCTCAGGAAGGGCACCGGCGAGGCGCTGGCGGTCTACGGCGCGCCCGGTGGGCTCGACCCCTTCCGCAGCGACAGCATCTTCCGCGGCACCCCCGGCGTGCCCGGATCGCCGCAGCCCGGCGAGGCGCTGGCCGCGGCCGTGGGCCGGGGTGACTTCGACGCCGACGGCTATACCGATCTGGCGCTCGGCGCGCCCGGCCGCGACGACGAGACCGGCGCGGTGCTGGTGCTGCGCGGCGGGCCCGCGGGCCTCGATCCGAGCACGAGCTTTGTCTTGAGAGCGACCGGCGGCGTGCCCGGCGATCAGTTTGGCGCGGCGCTGACGACCGGCGACTTCAACCACGATGGCTACACCGATCTGGCGGTCGGCAGCCCCGGCGCCGCGGCGGCGGCCGGCGCGGTGCACGTCTTCTACGGCGGCGCGCTGGGCCTCGACCCCGCCGCGCAGGTGCTGACGCGCCTCAACCCCGCCGCGGGTGACCAACTGGGCGCAGCGCTGGCGGCCGGCGACTTCGACGGTGACCGCGTCGATGACCTGGCCATGGGCCTGCCCGGTTCGCGGGTCAGCAACAACGACGGCGCCGGGCGGGTCATGGTCATGTACGGCAACGCGGCGGGCATCGACGAGAATGAGAAGCAGATGTGGCACCAGAATCGTCCTGGCGTGCCCACCTCGGCCGCACCCGGTGACGCCTTCGGCGCGGCGCTGGCGGCCGGCGACCTTGACCTCGACGGCCGCGACGAGCTGGTCGTGGGCGTGCCCGGCGAAGACGATGCCGGCGTCGTGCAGGTGCTCCAGGGCGGGCCCGATGGGCTGTTCGGCGCGGACGTGAGGTGGCGGCAGCGCACCGGCCTCGCCGGCACGCGCAATGCCGGTGACCGCTTCGGCGCGGCCCTGGCGGTGGGCGACCTCAACGGCGACGGCCTGCCCGAGATCGCCATCGGCGTGCCCGGCGAGCTGGTCGACGCCACCGGCGGTGCGGTGCAGGTGCTCATCGGCGGTCCCGCCGGCCCCGGCGCGTACGGCGATGCCCTGCTGGATGGCAGCGCCGACCAGGTCGCGCCCGAGGCCGATGACGCCTTTGGCACGGCGCTGACGATGGCCGACTTCGACGCGGACGGCTTCCTCGACCTGGCCGTCGGCGCGCCCGGCGCGCTCCCGGGTGGCATCGTCCAGCTCTTCAGCGGCGCCGCCGACGGCCTCCTGCCCGGCCAGCGCATGAGCCAGTCGGTCAACGGCACGCCGGGCAGCGCCGAAGCGGGCGACGCTTTTGGCGCGGCGCTCTGACCAGACCCCCCGCCTCGCTCCCGCCTCCGTCTCACCCGCCCCGCGAAATTTCCAAGATTCTCCTCACCTCGACGGCCCGTTTGCGGTACACAAGCGCGCTTTTTTCCCTGACCGGGGCCGACGTTGCCCCGGTCACGCGCATCTTGAGGAGACCTCCGTGACCCGCACCTGCATGCACCTGCTCTGCGCGACCGCCCTGTTTGCGCTCGCGGCCTGTTCACCCGACACGGGCAGCGCCGGCAGCTTCGATGAGGGCCTTGAGACGGACGGCGCCGATCGTCCCGACGAAGGCATCGCCGATGAAGGCGCTGCCGACGAAAGCGCCCCCAACGAAGACATGGGCGAAACCGCCGACATGGCCCCGCCCGAGTGCACGATCACGTCGCCGATCGACGACCCCGACCCCGAGGGCATCGACCAGAACTGCGACGGCATCGACGGCGATCTCGCGTTGGCCGTCTTCGTCTCGCCCAACGGCGATGATCGCGGCCTGGGTGAGATCGACGCGCCGGTGGCCACGCTGGCCCGCGCGCTCGAGGTGGCCGAGGTCAAGCGCGCCACGCAGATCCTGCTGGCGGCGGGCGCCTACAACTTCGACGAGACGGTGCATCTGGTCGATGGCATCGGCCTCTACGGTGGCTACGAGCCGCTCACCGGCTGGAACCGCGCCGACAGCCCCAGCGTGCTGCTCGGCCCCCCGCTGGCCATGGTCGCCCAAGGCCTCACCCGGCCCACGACGCTCGGCCGCGTGACGGTGCGCGCGGCGCGCAACGACGAGCCCGGCGGCGCTTCGGTGGTGCTGCTCGCCACCGAGACCGCCGAATTGGTGCTCACCGACGGCGCGCGGCTCGAAGCCGGCGTCGGCGCCGATCTGCCCAGCCGGGCCACGGTGCGCGTCGAGGTCGACGGGGCGCTCCAGGCCATGGCCAACCATGATCTGACGACCACCGGCCAGTTCTGGTATGTCGGCAACCTCACGGTCGGCG
>JAGQJJ010001024.1 GCA_020430675.1 Myxococcales bacterium | reverse complement strand
GGCCGTCGAAGTCGCAGAAGTCGGGCGGTTGGAAGTTCTGGAGCAAGCAGTTGATCACCGGGCCGGCGTCGGGATCCTGCCGGCAGCCGTCCACGCACTCGATCTCGCCACCCGGCTCGAGCGCGCCGCAACCCAGCGCGGCAGCGCAGGCGGCTTCGCAGTCCCCCACCGCAAAGTCGAAGCAGGCGGCCCCCTCAGCGGCGCAGCGCGGCGCATCGTCGGCAAGCTCGGCGAGGCAGGCTTCGGTCGCCGCGATGTAGTCGAAGGGCACGTTGGGCGAGAGCAACTGCGCGGTGCAGCGCTGCAGGCAGGCGTCGGCGTCGGGCCACGCCCCGCAGGCGACCGCGGCGGCGCAGGCGTCGGCGCACTGGCCACCGGGCCCGTTGTCGGCCACGCATGCGCTGACCTCCGCGCAGGTCAACAGATCCCCGCAGGGCAGGAGCGGTGCAAAGGGGCTGTTGGCGTTGCGCTGCCGGCTCTGCACGCAGGTCTCGGCGCAGTCGCGCGCGTTGTCGGGCAACAGGCCGCACAGCGCCTCGACCGTGCACAGCCGCGCGCAGCCGGCGTACTCGGCGGGCAGGGCCAGGCCGCCGCGCAGGCACTGATCGAGCACCAGGAAAGGATCGGGCGGGCAAGGGTCCATGAGCGGGAAGGCGCAGGCCACAAACGCCGGATCGCCGCCCGCGATGTCGAAGACCAGGTCGCGGCAGGGCAGGAAGTTGTCGAAGCCGCAGGCGGTGTACCGCTGACAGAACACCACCGGATCGACAACCGGCGGTGCGTCTTCGGCCGGCTGCAGGCAGAGACCCGCTTCGTCGCAGTCCCCATCGGCCGCGGCGAGGCAGTCGACCTGCGTCCAGGCGCCGTGGCGCGCGAGATCATCATCCGGGCAGCTCGCGTCGCAGGCGTCGGGCGCGAGGCCGCAGGCGGCGAGCGGGCCGCACCAGCCACCGCAGTCCGGCTCGGGCAGCGCCGTCACGCACCTCTCAAGCGGCGCGCAGGCCGCCTGCGGGTCGAGGGCCTCAAGGCAGGGCGAAGCGCGCACGAAGCGGGCGGCATCATCGCCGACGAAGCCTTCGCCACAGCGCACGAGACAATCGCCCAGCGCATCGAGCGGAGCGTCGCAGCCGACCGTGGCGCGACAGTAGCCGAGGCAGGCTCCGCCGCCCGACTGCGGGTCGCCCACGCAGCCCTGCGGCGTATTGCGCACGTTGGCGTTGCACAGCGGCGCCGACAGCACGCAGGCGAAGCGCCGGGCCGCGGTCGATGGATCGGTGAAGCTCAAGTCTTCGCAGGTGGCGCGGCAGTTCGGGTCGCGGTCGCCACAGACCGAGCGGCGCGCGCACTCGGCGGTGCAGGGCAGAGGAGGCGGCGGCGCGCAGTTCGCCATGGCCGGGCAGTCGCCCTCGGCCGCCTGCACGCAGGTGCGCCAGGCGCCGGTGCGGGCTCGGAAGAAGTTGTCTTCACAGTCGGCGGCGCAATCGGGCGCGGCCAGCCCGCAGCCTTCGAGCAGACCGCAATGCAGGGCGCAGGCGTTCTCGGGGCGCGCGACCGCCAGGCATGCGGCGCGGTCGGCGCAGTCGAGGCGCCGCGCGCAGCCGAGGTCGAGGCCCAGCAGGCGGCTCGCGTCATCGCCCTGCTGCCCTTCGAGCACGTCGAGGCAGCCGCCCACGCAGTCGCGCAGGGTGCCCGGCAGCTCGCCGCAGGCCGCCTCTCCCGCGCAATGGGCCTCGCAGATGGGCCGCTGGTCAGGGCCCCCGCCATCCAGGCACTGCTGCAGGACGAAGATGGGATCTTCAGGGCACGGATCGAGCAGCGCAAAGGCGCACTCGAGCACGCCCGGTTGGGCGCCGAAGTCGTTGACAAAGAGGTCGCAGGGCAGCAGGTCGTCGAAGCCGCAGGCCGAGTACATCTGGCAGAAGACGACCGGATCGACTGGCGCCACCGGATCCTCATTGGCACCGACGCAACTCTCGACC
>JAGQJJ010001023.1 GCA_020430675.1 Myxococcales bacterium | reverse complement strand
GCGCCGTCGTGGGCGAGCACGATGGCGTTCGACTTGACGATGCGGGCCGCGCGCCACGCAAAGGCCAGATCGGCGCGTTGGGCTTCGGTCGCCTGCGCCTGGGTCACCGTCTGCCATTCTTCCGGCGTCACCGCGCGGTCATCGGGCGTCTGCGCGAGCAGGCCGCCGCGGATGGTGCGCACCTGTGGGTCGAGCGGCGCGCTCAGCTCGATGCGGACCGCGCGGCAGTTCTTCTTGCGCTTCGCCAGCCGCGCGAGCGCGCCGTCGGTGAACGCCGGCGCAGCGAGCACCTCGACAAACAGGCCGCCGATGACTTCGAGCAGCGCTCCATCGACCGGCCGGTTCAGCGCGATGATCGAGCCATAGGCGCTGATGGGATCGCTGGCCAACGCCTTGCGAAAGGCATCGATGGCATCGACGCCGATCGCCAGTCCGCAGGGGTTGGTGTGTTTGATGATGGCGACGACCGGCTCGGTAAAGCCATCGAGCGCCGACCACGCCGCGTCGAGGTCGATCAGGTTGTTATAGCTGAGCGCCTTGCCCTGCAATGTGTGGAAGGGCAGGGGCGCGCACGTCCAGCGGTACAGCGCCGCCGACTGATGCGGGTTCTCGCCATAGCGCAGCGGCTGGGCGCGCTCGGCGGTCAGCGCCAGTCGCGGGGGCAGCATCGGGTGCACCGGAGCGTCATCGATTTGACGCGCAAACCAGTCGGCGATGGCCGCGTCGTACTCGGCGGTATGGCCAAACGCCTTGGCCGCGAGGCGCCGGCGCCAGTCGGGATCGTTCTCGCCACTCGTCAAGCGCCGCCCGGCTTCCGCGTAATCGGTGGGGTCGCAGAGCACGGTCACGTACCGGCAATTCTTGGCCGCCGCGCGCAGCAGCGTGACGCCGCCAATGTCGACCTGCTCGATGGCCGCGGCGAAGTCGGTGTCGGGGCGCGCCACCGTCTCGGCAAAGGGGTACAGGTTGCAGACCAGCACGTCGATCGGCGCCAGGCCATGGGCGCGCAGCTCGGCGAGGTGCGCATCGGTGCGCTCGGCGAGCAGGCCGGCGTGCACCGCGGGGTGCAGCGTCTTCACCCGGCCGCCCAGCAGCGCGGGAAATCCAGTCAGATCACTGACTTCGGTGACCGGCAACCCATCTTCGCGCAGCGCCGCGGCGGTGCCGCCCGAAGCGACCAGGCCATAGCCGGCGGCGTGCAGCGCCCGGGCGAGGGGCAGCAGATCGGTCTTGTCAGACACGCTCAACAAAGCGCGGCGGGTGCTCATGCGATCTTCTCCGGCAACGGGGGGTCAAAGACGACGGGGGCTTCGACCCGCGGCTCGACGCGGCCGACGATCGACGCCGGGCAGTGCAGCAGCCGCAGCGCCGCTTCGGCCTGGGCTGCGGGCACGACGATCAGCAGCCCCAGACCCATATTGAACACGCGGTGCATCTCGGCCGGTGCCACCGGGCCCAGCGCGGCCAGCCAGCGGAACAGCGGCGGCACCGCCCAGGCCTGCCGGTCGAGGCGAATGGCCAGCCCGGGCGGCAGGATGCGCGGCGGGTTCTCGATGAGGCCGCCGCCGGTGATATGGGCCAGCCCGCGCACGTCGATGCCCTCGGCGCGCAGCCGCAGCACGTCGTCGAGGTAGGACCGATGCGGCATCAACAATGCGTCGAGCGGCGACATCGCCAGCGCCGGCTCGAACACATCGAGCGGCCGATCGCCGACCAGCTTGTGCACCAACGAGTAGCCATTGGTATGCGGCCCCGACGAAGCGAGGCCCAGCACGGCGTCGCCCGCGGCGATGCGGCGGCCGTCGATGATCGCCGCGCGGTCGACCGCGCCGACGATCGTGCCGGCGACGTCGACCTCGCCGGGCGCGTAGACGCCGGGCATCTCGGCCGTCTCGCCGCCAAGCAGCGCGCAGCCGGCGGCGCGGCAGGCCTCGGCCATGCCGGTGACCACCTCGGCGACCTGCGCCGGGTCGAGCTTCGCCGCGGCCACGTAATCGAGGAA
>JAGQJJ010001022.1 GCA_020430675.1 Myxococcales bacterium | reverse complement strand
CGAATGCCCGACCGCGGTGGGCAGCGGCGGCGTCGTCAGCAGCAACGTGCGGTGAGGGAGCGCAAGATGACGATTCAACGATGCTTCGGCCTGCTGGCCGGCCTGTGTCTGCTCAGCGCCTCGCTCGTCGGCTGCGGGCCGCCGCCCAAGGTGATGGTCGATCAGGGCTTCATCGGCTCGAACCGCACGCTGAAGGTGCTGATGCAGCGCAACGCTTCGGGCACCTTCGACCAGATCGTGCGCATCTGCACCCTGGGTGAGAAGGGCGCCGAGAGCGCCTGCAATGACACGGTGGTGCTCGAAAATGTCACCCCTGGCTCGCTGTACTGAGGGAGGCGTCATGTCTGGCAACAAGATGAGATCGCATCGCTTGACCGGGCGCCTTGGGTGGGCCGCGCTGGTCTTGCTCGGGCTGCTGGCCGCGGGCTGTGGTGCCCAACCCATCCGCACCGTGACGCATGTCTCGACGTGGTCGGGGCCCGGGGGCGACTACCTCTACCTGGCCTACGCCGAGAGCGAGTTTGTCTCGCGGGTCAAGCGCTGTCTGATCAAGGACGACAACAGCCTCGACTGCGCCGATCAAGAGGCGCTCAACAAGCAGCTCAACGAGCAGTAGCAAGCAGCGCCACGCCGCCGTGATCGAGCGCGTGGCGGATGTGGCGCTCGGCGAGCACCGCAAACAGCGCCTCGCCGCGCGCGTCGTGACCCACCAGCATCGAAGCGATGACCGCCATCGCCACCCCCTCCAGGCTGGCCAGCCGCGCGCGGCCGTGCGCGGCTTCGCGGTCCCATCCTTTGACACCGCGCTGACAAAGGGCCGCATGCCACGCATCGATCAGCGCCGCCTCGTGTGCGCGGCGGGCCTCAACGTCGAGGCTGCCGCCGATCAGGCCGGCGACATCGACCTCGGCGGCGTCGAGCGCGGTCATCTGCCAGTCGAGGATCGTTGCGCGCGGGCCGGCCTCGGTGTCGGTGAACAGCAGGTTGTCGGCGCGAAAATCCGCGTGCACCACGGTTCGCGGCCCGTCGGCCAGCCGCGTGCGCCAGTCGACAAAGCCGGCCGCCAACGCCTCGCAGAGCGCCGCGGTCTCGGGCGGCAGGCGCGGCCCGAAGCGGGCGAGGAAGGCGGGCAGCACGCCCCGGAAGAGCTGGGCGACCTGCGGCCAGCGCGCGGCGGTGCGCGTGTCGAGCCATGCATCGGTCAACGGCGTCTGCTGCCAATAGACCGCGTGGGCCTCGGCGATGGCTTCGAGCGCGGCTTTGGCCTCGGCCGGGCTCAGCCCCTCGCGCTGGCGGCCGGGGCGCGCTTGGGCCAGGTCGGCGAGCACCAGCGTATGGGCCATGCCGGCGGCGTCGACCGCGGCAAAATCGCACCGCGGTGCCGATGGCACACGGGCGGCCAGGTGCTGGTAGAAGCCGACCTCCTTGACATGGCATTGCCGCGCCGCGCCAGTCATACGACGGCGGGCGTCATCCGATGCCATCTTGAGCACCACCGACCGCGGCCGCGCGCCGCGATCGCCCTCGTACTCGACCGTCACCCGAAAGACGCGGGCCACCTGGCCATCGCCGATGGCTTCGGCGTGCGTGGCCTTGGGCGCGGCGCCGTCGAGCCCCGCGGCGGCAAAGACCGCGTCGAACCACCCGGGCGTCGCGGCGGCCGGATCATCGATCAGCGCAGCCATGGGCTCTCCTGAGGCTTGCCTTGCGCGCGCGAAGCGCCATGATACGGCACGAGGAGGCCTGATGGACACACCGCAGATCGCCATCATCGGCGCCGGGCCCACCGGGCTGACGCTGGCTTTGGAGCTGGGGCGACGCGGCGTGTCTTGCGTGCTGTACGAACCCAACGAAGCGGTCAGCATCGTGCCGCGCAGCACCCTCGTCAACGTGCGCAGCATGGAGCATCTGCGGCGACTGGGCGTCGCCGACGCGGTGTGCGCCGCCGGGCTGCCGGCCGACCACGCGCAGGACATCGTCTTTGCCACCCGCCTGTTCGGGCCCG
>JAGQJJ010001021.1 GCA_020430675.1 Myxococcales bacterium | reverse complement strand
AGCGCGCCGGTCAGCGCCGCGAGGCCGGCGGCGGCCGCGCGCGCGATGGCACGCCGCGAGGCCAGGGTCGCCCCGGTGGCAAGGAGGGCGATGCCCGTCGCGGCGATCGACACCGGCCAGGCCATGCCCGCGGGGTCCACATCGAGCGCCACGGTCAGCGGCCGCCAGAGGGTATGCGCGACCACCGGGCCCAGCCACGCCGCGGCCAGAGTGCAGTACAGCAGCGCTTCGGGGCGGGCGCGGGGCGCCATGGCTTCCTCCCTGTCAGCCGGCTGCAGAACGCGCTCCATCGGCCCACGCGCGGCGGCCGCAGACGGAACGGACCCCGGCCGGATCGGGGCAAGGCAGCATAGGCGCATGCCCGCCTGAAACGGTACGCCCGCGAGGCGACCGCGCTCGTTTTGCCCGACTACTCCAACCCGAGCCGCTTCATTAGCCGATACAGCGTCGTGCGCTCGACGCCCAGCGTCCGGGCGGCCTCAGCGCGCGCCCCGCCCGCCGCCGCCAACGCCCGCTTGACCCGGGCTTCGGCGGCGCGATCCAGGCAATCTTGCAACGTGCCTTCATCGGCGGCTTCGGCCAGTGGTCGGCGCGGCTGTTCGAGCAGCAGATCCTCGGGCGTGATCGCCTCGCCGCGGGCCAGCACCACCGCGCGCTCGATGGCGTTCTGCAGCTCGCGCACATTGCCCGGCCACGGATGCGCCAGCAGCGCCGCTTCCGCCTCGGCGGACAGCACGCGCCCGCGTGCGTCGGGGTGCCGCGTCAGAAAGAAGCGCGCCAGGGGCAGCACGTCGGCCCGCCGCGCCCGCAGCGGCGCCAGGTTCACCGGGATGACCCGCAGCCGGAAGTACAGATCCTCGCGAAACCGCCCCGCGTCGACCTCGGCCCGCAGGTCGCGATGCGTCGCGCAGACGACGCGCACGTCAACCTTGCGCGGCACATCGCCGCCCACGCGCAGCACCTCGCCCTCTTGCACGACGCGCAGCAGCTTGGCCTGAAAGTCGGCGTCGACCTCGCCGATCTCATCGAGGAACAACGTGCCCCCGTCGGCGCGCTCGAAGCACCCCGGCCGCACGCTCGCCGCGCCGGTGAAAGCGCCCTTTTCATGACCGAATAGTTCACTTTCGAGAAGCGTGCGCGCAAAGGCCTTGCAGTTGACCGCCACAAAGGGCCTCGCGACCCGATCGCTCCAGAAATGCAGCAGCCGCGCGACCAGCTCCTTGCCGGTGCCGGTCTCGCCTTCGATCAGCACGGTCGCCTTGGCGGGCGCCACTCTGCGCACCAGATCGAGGGTCGCCCGACCCTCTTCGCTCTCGGCCACCACCGCGTCGACGCCGTACCGCTCGCCCACCGCCTGCCGCAGCCAGCGGTTCTCGCGATCGAGCCTTGAGAGGTCGAGCGCGCGCCGCGCCAGCGCGCGCAACTCATCATTATCGAACGGTTTGGTCACATAATCGAAGGCGCCCTGGCGCATCGCCTCGACCGCGGTGCGTACATCGCCATGCGCGGTCACCAGAATGACCGGCAGATCGGGCCAGCGCGCGTGCACCCGGCGCATCAGCTCGGTGCCATCGAGGCCCGGCATGCGCTGATCGGTGACCACCAGATCGGCGCCCTCGCGTTCGAGCAGATCGAGCGCCGCCTGCCCGTCTTCGAGCGCGGTGCAGCGGCAGTCGAGCCGGCGCAGCGCGGTGGCCATCACCTGCGCCATGCGCGGCTGATCGTCGACCACAATGATATGGGGCGTCATGCGGGCGCCTCCGTCGGCAGCAGCAACGTGAAGCGCGCCCCGCCGCCGGCCGCCTCGGCGACGCGGACCCCGCCCCCATGGGCGCGGGCGATCTGGCGCACCACCGCGAGCCCCAGCCCATGGCCCTCGCGGCGCGTGGTGAAAAACGGCTCGAAGACGCGCTCGCGCAGCTCGGTGGGCACGCCCGGTCCGGCGTCTTCGACGTCCACCGCCAGGCACCCCGCATCGGCGCGCAGCCGCAGCCGCACTTCGCCGC
>JAGQJJ010001020.1 GCA_020430675.1 Myxococcales bacterium | reverse complement strand
CGACCGGCGGGTGCGCCGCCATGGCCTGGCAGCGCTCGACCAGCTTCAGCCCCACGCCACGCCAGGTGGGCTCCATCGACGGCGGCTGCAACCGCAGGCGCAGGCCCGCCACGCCGCGGTCGTGCAGCAAGGCGATGACATGCGCGGCGCGACCATGGGCGCGGGCGAGTTGCACGGCCTCGGCGCTGCCGAAGGCGGCCTCAACCCCAGGCCCGAAGGCGACCGTGTCGAAGTGGCCCCGAACTTCGAGGCAACTGTCAGGTCGGCGGTTGAGGCATGCGACGACCTGATCGAGCGCGGGCAGCCAGTCGGGGTTGAAGACCGCGCCGGGGCCGGGTTTGGCGTCGGCGCCGTCGAGGCGCCAATCGCCCGCGCCACAGGGGTCGCGCTCGGGGGCGCCCTCGGCCCGGGCGCCCGGCGCGAGCAGCAACGCCACGAGCAAAGCGAGGCGGGTCGGTGATGAGGCGTTCGGCATGCGCTGCTCCGCGGGCCATGGGGATGCGATTCCCAGAGGAGCCAGCGTCGCCGGCCCCGTCGAACTGAAGGAGCAAGCCCCATGCCTCGCGCCGATCAACGCAGGACACAGCCGCGCGAGGCGACGTTGTACGGGCGGCCGACCGGACCTGTCGGCGATCCGACACCCTATCCACCGTGCCGCGGCAGGGCACCTGAGCCGAGGTCAGGGCATGGCGGTTGCACTCTCGTGATGGCGATCCTGCGGCGGGATCGGCGCGCAGGTTGGCCGGCGGGGCTACTCTCTGGCCAGAACATGGCGAGTGCCCTGGTCGGAGCATATGGAAGAACCGGACCCAGCATCTGAGAGCCGCCTGCGCCGCCTGCTGGCCGCCGGGGGCGTCGCCGCGGCGTTGGCGACCGCCGTCGCGGGCACGGCCGCCGAGCAGTGGGCCGTGACCGGGCTCGGCCTGGCGGCGCTGTCCGTTGTCGTCCTCCCCTGGCGCGCTCGCCTGGCCGGGCGCGGCTGGCTCGCCTATGGACTGCTGGTGATGGCCTCGGGCGGCGCCGAGAGCCCGCTGCTGGCTCTCGGCGCTGGGCTGGGGTTCGGCTGGTCAGTGCATCTGGAGGCTCGCGGTCGCTATCTGCAGAGCATTGCCCCGGTGGTGGCGACGTTCCTCGGCGTCCTCGCCCTGCCGCTCGTGTGGCCCGGCGCGGCGTGGCCCGGATCGCCCGCTTCGTTCGACCCGGACTTCGACGCCGCGCTCCGCCTCACCGTGGCCGTCGTCTCATGCGGCCTGGCGGCGACGACCGCGGCCCGGTTGCGCGAACGCGCCGAGCGAACGATGGGGGCCAGCGCGCGCCTCAATGGTGCCGCCGCCGAGACGATGGGCGCCCGCGACGCCGACGTGCTCGGTCTGCTGCACTCGGTCGCGTCGACGCTGACCGCGCCGGTGCGCGACATCGCCCGCCGCACCGAAGCCCTGCGGGGAGGCGTGGCGCCCGATCTTCGACCCAAGATCGACGTCCTGGCCGACGAAGCGGCCCGACTCGAGCAGCTGCTCGATGGGCTCGGGGACTTCGCCCGACCGCTGACCGAGGCCGACTGCGCGCCCGTCGAGATGCGGGCGCTGGCCGATCATGTGATCGCGACCCAGGCGGCCGAGATCGAAGCCCGGCGATTGCGCGTGGCCGTCGTCGGAACAGCGGCGCCGATCTGGGCCAACCGGGTCAAACTGGTGCAGATCCTCGTCAATCTGCTGCGCAATGCCATCGCGGCCTCACCGCCCGAAGGCATGATCACGGTCAGTCTGGTCGACGGCGCCCACGCGGTCCGCGTCGAGATCGTCGACCAGGGCCCCGGCATCGCCCCCGCGGTGCGCGAGCGCCTCTTCACGCCCGGCGTGACCAGCCGCAGCGAGGGCAGCGGGCTGGGCCTGGTCATCGCCCGCGCGTTGGCCGAGCAGCACGGTGGGTCGGTCGCGTTGACCGACGGCGTGACCGGCGCGATCGCTGCGGTGCAGCTCCCGCGCGCCCGGGCGTTGACCATCCCGGCGGTC
>JAGQJJ010001019.1 GCA_020430675.1 Myxococcales bacterium | reverse complement strand
CTGACCGACGGCCTCGTCTGGAACCTGCTGCTCGACGGCGACGTGAACACGCTGGCCTTCCGAAACGTGGCCGGCACCGACCCGTTCCTGTGGGGCGGCATCCTGCCCACGCTGTTCGACTTCAGCCGCGAGGTGCTGCGCCTGGTGGGCGCCGAGGCCAGCGGCAGCGACATGGAGCTGCTCACCGAGTACATGCAGTCGGTGACCGCGCCGCCCAACCCGTACACGCTGCCCGGCGGCCGGTTCACGCCCGAGGCGCTGCGCGGCAAGGCGCTCTTTGAGAGCGGTGTCGGCCAGGGCGGCGCCGGCTGCACCGCCTGCCATAGCGGTCCGCTGCTGACCAACCGCGCGGTCGTCGCCGGCAAGACCGCCGGCATGCGGACCGATGTGCCTTCGTTGATCGGCGTCTACGACACCGGCCCTTGGGGTCGCCTGGGCCAGTGGACCACGCTCGACGAGATGGTCGATTTTGCGCTCGGCTTCACCGGCGCAGAGCTCGCGCCCGCCGATCGCGACGCGGTGCTGGCCTATGTGCGGCAGTTGCCCGGCGATCTGCTCTACCTGACCTCAGCGCGCCCGCTGAGCGGCAGCCGCAACGTCTTCCACCAGATCGACATCGAGCTGGCCTTCTCGGCGCCGCTGAGCAGCGGCCAGGCCGACCACTTCCATTTCGAGCGCGCCATCGACGCCGGCTTTGCGCCGATGCCCGGCAACTGGCGCCTGAGCGGCCGCTATGCACGGTACGAGGGCCAGCCGCTGCCGCTCGACAGCCAGTTCCGCATTCGCATCGACGCCGGCCTCGCCGCGCCGCTTGGCGCCTCGCTGCAAGGGCCCCTCGAGCTGACGTTCTCGACCGGCCCGATCGCCGAGATCGACTGCACCGGCCATTGGTACCTCGACGTGTTGGGCCCGGTCGCCGGCACCGCCGAGCTGGCGTTGTTGCAGACCAGCGGCGGCCACGTCGCCGGCGCCCTGCTCGACGGCGCCGGCCTCATCGACCTCGACCACCTCGAAGGCTTCGTCAGCGGCACCACGCTGTTCATCGACCCGTTCCCGGTGATCAGCCCATTTGGCGAGGTGATGGTCGAACACACCGAGATCGACCTGTACGACGACGATGGCGACGGCATCGCCGACCGCGGCGATGGCTACCTGCACACGCCGTTCATCGACCTGGACGTCGTCGCCCGGCCCGCGGATTGACCGCTACTCATCCAGCGACCGGTAGCGCTGGAAGACCTGCACCGCGGTCAGCGCGGGGAAGCCGTCGTTCCAGAAGAACGCCGCCGCGGCGCCCATCTCGCGGGCCTCTTTGTCGAGCAGGTTGGCGCGATGGCCCGGCGAGTCCATCCAGCGCTGCACGATCGATTGCGCGAAGGTCTTGTAGGTGTGGCGCGGGATCGCCGGCCCGTCTGGCGTGCGGGCAAACGCGCCGGCGGCGCGGTCGACCACATAGAGCGGCGCGCCGCCTTCGTAGGGGAAGCTCATCTCGGTGATGATGTTCTCGGCGGGCACCGGCTTGCGGCCACCAGCGGCGCGCACGCGGTCGGTCGGCGTGCGGCGCTTCGGGTCGGGGTCGTAGTGGTCGAAGAAGTCGGCTTCGGCCATGCGCGTGGCGTGGCCGAGGGCGGCGCGGTCGAGGATGGCATGCGGGGCGAGCGGGGCGAGGCCGTGGGCGGCGCGCACGCGGTTGGTCTCGGCGAGCACGGCCGCGCTGAGCTTGGCCGGATCGGGGTTGCCGAGCGGCATCAGGTCGGGCGTCGGGGCGACGGGCTTCTCGGCAACCGGCGCCGGCTCGACAACCGGCGGCTCAACCTCCGTCGGCGCCGCTTTGACGTCCACCGCGGGCGGGGCTTCGGGCGCCTTCTCGACGTCGGCATGCGGCCGTTTGCGGGGGCGTTTGACCGCGCGCGCGGCGTCGGGCGCGGCGCGCGCCTGCCGCATGCGGGCGAGGCGGGCGTCCATCTCGGCTTCTTCGTCTCTGGCCCGCGCCGCGAGAGGCGGGCCGGCGAAGGCGG
>JAGQJJ010001018.1 GCA_020430675.1 Myxococcales bacterium | reverse complement strand
CCTGCTCGTCGCCGCGGGATCGGCCGAGCAATGGCTGGCCCTGCTCGGGCAGCTCGGCCCGCGCACGACGCTGGTCTTCGCCGCCGACAGCAACCTCGTGCGCGCCGCCGATCGCGAGCGGCAGGCGGCCGCGCTCGATGATCCCGCCCGGGTGGTGCTCCTGCGCGGCGGGCATCACCTGCCGCTGAGCGCGCCCGAGGCGATCGCCGACCTGGTGCTCGGCGCGATCAACCCCGACGCCGAGGCGCGCTGAGCGTCCGCGAACCGAGAGAACCACGCCACGATGACCGCGCCCGACCCCCTCACCCCCCAGCCCGAGGCCTGGTTCGAGCCGTTCCCGCTCACCGCGGTGCAGCGGTCGTATCTCGTCGGCCGGTCGGGCGGCTTCGGCCTCAGCGGCTTCACCTGTCACGGCTACTTCGAGTTCAAGATCGCCGGCCTTTCGCCCGAGCGCCTTGAGTCGACCTGGGCCGAGACGGTGCGCCGCGAGCCGATGCTGCGGGTGGTCATCAGCGCCGACGGCACCCAGCGCGTCCTGCCCGACGTGCCGGCGTATCGCTTCGAGCACCTCGACCTGAGCCGCCTCGACCCGGCGGCGCGCGAACGGCGGCTGCTCGACGCGCGGGCCGAGATGGACCACGAGGTGCGCCCGGTCGAAGAGTGGCCGCCGTTCCGCTTCCGGGTGCTCGACCTGGGCGAGCAGGGCCGGCGCCTGCAGATGAGCTTCGACGTCATCGGCCTCGACGCCGCGGGGTGGTTCCGCACCTTCCGCGCCTGGGGGCGACTCTATCACGCGCCCGATGAGCCCTGGTCGCCCCCGCCGTTGAGCTTCCGCGACTACCGGCTGGCCGAGATCGCCTACGCCTCGTCCGAGGCGCTGGCCCCGCACCGCGCCTATTGGGCCGAGCGGCTGGCCACGCTGCCACCAGGCCCCGATCTGCCCCTGGCGTGCGACCCAGACACCCTGCGCGCGCCGCGGTATGTGCGGCACACCGCCCGCGTCGACGCCGGGCGTTGGCGGCCGCTGCGCGCGCTGACCAAGTCGCAGGGCGTCAGCCCGTCGTGCTTGCTGGTGGCCGCCTTTGCCGAGGTGCTGCGCGCCTGGAGCGGCGACCCGCGCTTCACGCTCACGCTGACGCTGTTCCGGCAGCGCCCGCTGCACCCCGAGGTGCGAAGGGTCGGCGGCGATTACACCTCGACGTTGCTGCTGGAGATGGCCGGCCACGGCGCGACCTTCCTCGACCGCGCGCGGGCGGCGCAGGCGCAGCTCACCGCCGATCTGGCCCACGCCGACGTCAGCGGCATCGACGCCAGCCACGCCTGGGCCCGCGCCAATGGCCGCGCGCCGCGCAGCCTCGCGCCGGTGGTGTTCAGCAGCCTGCCGCAATCGTCGGCGGTCGACGCGCCCTGGGACTGGCTGGGCGAGCGCACGTTTGCGGTGAGCCAGACCGCGCAGGTGTGGATCGACTTCCAGCTCATCGAGCTGGGCGGCGGCATCGAGCTGACCTGGGACGGCGCCGAGGCCCTATTCCCGCCGGGCGTCATCGAGGCGATGTTCGCCGCCTATTGCGCGCTGCTCGACCGCCTGGTCGACCTCGAAGCGTGGCAGGTGCGCGCATTCGACCACCGCCCCCCGGCCCAGCGCGCGCGGCACGCCGAGGCCAACGCGACCGCGGGGCCGTGCCCGGACGAGCGCCTCTTCGACGGCTTCCGGCGGCAGGTGATCCGGCGGCCCGATGCGCCCGCGGTCATCGCCGCCGACCGCAGACTCTCGTACGCCGAGCTCGATCGACGGGCCCGTGCGTTGGCCGTCGCGCTTCGGGCGGCAGGCGCCGCGCCCGGCGAGCTGGTGGCGCTGGCGATGCACAAGGGTTGGGCGCAGGTGGTCGCGGTGCTGGGCGCACACTTCGCCGGGGCCGGCTACCTGCCGCTCGACGCCGCGTGGCCCGCCGAGCGGCGACGGTGGATGCGACGGCACGCCGGGGCGCGCGCGGTCGTCACCACCGCGGATCTGGCCGAAA
>JAGQJJ010001017.1 GCA_020430675.1 Myxococcales bacterium | reverse complement strand
CACATCGCCGAGAAGCTCCACGCCGATACGATGCCTCGACGTCGACCGAACTTTAGAGTGAAGGATCTGCCGGACATCGCCCTGTTGGCCTCGGCGCAACCGATCGAGGCGGCGCGCCTGCGCGCTGCGATCTGGCAGACGTTCAACTTCCGAGGCACGCATCCCGTGCCCACCCAGTTCGTCGCCCCACCCGAATCATGGGCGACGCCCTACGCGGTCATGGCCGCGTCGGACAACCTGGCGTGGGCCACCGTGCACGACGTCGTCGATGCGGTCCGTGCGTTCCTTGGGCCGATTCTCAACCAAACGGCTGATGGCCGTTGGGATCCTCAGCGATGGCGATGGTCGTAATCGGCTGCCAGGGTCAAAACCACCCACCGAGGAAGAGGTAGGTCTGGCCCTCGCCGTCGTCGTCGAGGCCGTGCGCGTAGCCGACGCGGGCGCTGACCGCTTTTTTCCAGGCGATGGTGGCCTCGGTGACGATCTCGGCGCCGATGCTGCGGTGGAAGGCGCTGGGTTCCCAGTCGAGGGGCTTGAAGTCGGCCTGGGCCCAGTCGCTGAAGACGGCGAGCTTGAGGCGCTGGAGGAAGAGGGGCAGGGTCGAGAAGCCGGATGAGATGTCGAAGAGCGGCAGTCGGTACTCGAGGCTGGCGAGCACGAAGCGGTCGCCGAAGACGGTGCCGGTGGGGTAGCCGCGCAGGGCGCCGTTGCCGAAGCGGATGTCGTCGAGCGCGTCGAGCAGCAGGTTGCGGTCGTCGGGCGGGGCGGCGAGCGAGAAGAAGGCGCGGCGGCCGACCTCGCCGCGGCCGAAGGCGCCGTTGAGGCGCAGGGCGAGCACGTGGCGCAGCCAGGGGCGGAAGTACTCGGACCAGCCCCAGAAGATCTCGGCGGTGGTCAGCTCGCTGGCGAGCACCGGGTGGCGCAGGCGCAGCGACAGGCTGATCGAGCGGCCCTCTTCGAGCGAGACGGCGTTGTAGTTGTGGCTCTCGACGTCGCTGTAGCCGAGCGACAGGCTGAGCACGCCGTTGCGCGAGGGGTCGGGCAGGCGCGGGGCCGGGTCGAGCGGGTCATAGGTCGGGTCTTCGTTCTCGGCGGGGCGCGTGAAGGCCAAGGTATAGCTGAGGCTGGCGCTGGCGCCGCGCGCGGCCTGGCTGAAGGGCAGGCTGACCGAAGCGCTGCCGACGGTGACGCGCTCGCGCCAGGGCGTGCGCGCGGCGCCCCAGAGCGCGCCGTTCTCGCGGGTGCGGGTGCTGTGGGTCAGGTTGAGCACGAAGGTGGGCACGAAGCGGCGGTAGACCCAGGTCAGCGCGGCGCTCAGGCTCTCTTCTTCAGGCTGCGTCTCGAAGGCGGCCAGGAAGTAATGGCGGCCGATCGGGTCGCCGGCGTCGACCTCGACGCCAAGCACGCTGGCGCTCTCGGTGGCCGATGAGAACGCGAAGCTGGGCGTCCAGCCGACGGGCCAGAGCGTCTCGCTCGGCGCGTAGGGGCGCGAGGGCGTGGGCAGCGGCGCGTCGCTGAGCGTGGCGCGCAGCGGGGCGGGTGGATCGGCGGCGGGCGGCAGGGGCAGGAGCGCGGCGGGGTTGAAGGGCGTGTCGGCCAGGTCAAAGCCGTCGCTGGTGATGACTGACATGGCCAGCGTGCGGCCATCGGGCGAGAGCGCCGGGCTGAGCGCGCCGGTGACGACGCGGGTGGCGCGGTACGTGGGGCCGTCGGGCCAGCGGCGGGCGTAGAGGTCGAAGATGCCGGTGCGGTCGCTGGCGTAGAGCAGCCAGTCGCCGTCGAGCGAGAAGCGGGCGTGCAGCTCCATGGCCGGGTCGTCGGTCTCTTCGACGCGCTTGACCAGGCCGGTGGCGACGTCGACGGCGATCAGGTCGCGGCCGAGGGTGTCGCTGACCCGGCTGGCGATGATCGTCCGGCCGTCGCGCGAGACCGTCGGGAAGGCGATCTGGTTGAGGCGCTCGGGATCGTAGAGCGGGGTGATCTGGCCGTCGCGCAGGTCGACGCGCACGAGGCGGGTGCGGCCGGCG
>JAGQJJ010001016.1 GCA_020430675.1 Myxococcales bacterium | reverse complement strand
TACGAGGCGACGCGCACGCCGATCCGACCGACGTGGTCGAGCAGGTCGAGACCAGCCGCCCGGTGCAGCCCGGGGTGGGGCCGTTCTACGTATTTGCGCGCCCGAACGCGCAGCTCTGGGCCCAGGTCGCTGAGGGCCGCGGCTACGCCATCGCGCGGCCGATCATCTATGTCGACCTGAACGGCGACCGGCGCTGGAACGCCGACGAGCCTTTGATCGGCGAAACGCCGCACGCGCTGGTGCTCGCCGCGCGCGACCTTGGGGCCGAAGAGGCGCCCAGCGGTCGGCCGCTGACGGCGGGCTACCACCGCACCGAGTTCCCCTTCCCTTGCGCCCCGCCGACGGCGCCGGTCGAACCGGACTGCAACATCCCCCTCGGCGTGGGCTGCCTGAACGCCGACGCCTGCGGCGATGGCACCTGCCTCGCCGACGACCAGGGCTTTCCCGGCGGCTATTGCGCCGGCGTGCCGCCCGCCTGCCGGCCCCCGGACGCCGCCGGCGAGGTCGTCAACGGCCCGACCCGGGCGCTCGACTACCTCCGCTGGGTGCGCGCCTGCACCACCGACGCCGACTGCCGGACCACCGAAGGCTACGCCTGCGACCCGCTCACCGGCGCCTGCCTCGTCGACGACGGCTTCCAGATCGTGATCGGCCGCGCGCCATCCAGCTCGATCTGTTCCGACGTCGGCAACGAACCCCGGGAGGGCCCGCCGACCTGCACCGAAGACGCCGATTGCGCCGCGACCTGCCCGCCCGAAGCGCCCCTCGGGTGCGCCTGCCTCGCCGGGCCGATGCCCCAGCCCCTCTGCCTGCTGCGCTGCGCCGAAGACGCCGACTGCGCCCACGCGCCCGGCCCGCCGGGCCACGTCTGCGTCAACGAGGCCTGCATCCTGAGGCGCTGAGCGGGCCACGCACCGCGATCGGCGGGGCTCTGGATGACACGTCAACGCCATGGCGGCAGCATCACGCACGCCCCGGCAAGCCGTCAGGGGTGGCGGTCGAACAAATCCGCCGGCACCGGCCGCCCCGTCGCGCGGAGCCGGTCGGCCACTGCCTGCCAGTCGACGGGCACGCTGTCGCGGTGGTACGAGTCGATCAATCCCTGGCGGGTCTTGCTCCATCCCTGTTCGAGTGGATCGAAGGGCAAGTCATAGTGGTCGAGCACGGAGAACGCCCACTCCAGCATCGCGCCGCCGTCGCCGATCCAGGGCCCGAGGGGCTGTTCTTGGGGCTCAAGCAACGTGTTGATGCAGGTCACCATGAACTCGCCGGGCAGATGGCGCCAGGTCTTGATGCCCCACACGATGTATTTCTCTCCGGGCGCGCGCACATAGATCGGGTGCTTGCGCAGCCAGCGCTCAAAGCGCTTCAACTTGGCCGTGTCGCTGATCACGCTGAAGCGGGTCGAGTGATCTGGGTGTATGCCCGTGACCTGCCGCTCGGCGAGCGGCCCGTCATATGGGCCGAACTCATTCTCCAAAGCGGGCGCGGGCATCATCAGCCTCCACGTCAACCACACGAAGATCAGCGGTGGCAGCATCACTCACTCCCCGACAAGCCGTCATACACGGGCCCGGTGAGGTTCATCAACCAGTCGCCGGGCTCCTGGCCCCAGGGCACAAACCCTTCCCAGTTCTCGATCAGCGTGCCCGCGGCGTCGGCCAGGCCCAGCGCCTCGCGGTACCAGATCGGTGACCGCGTCCAGTTGCGGTCGCGGGGACCGAACCGGACCTCCGGCTCGCCGAAGAACTCTGCCGACCCGCCGATCGCCAGCGCGCCGACCATCTGTAGCGCGGCCCAGCGCGGCAGGAAGTCACAGAAGAAGTATTGGATCTTGATCGGCGGCGTACCGATCTGGCCCCGACCCCACGATTGCCGCGCGAAGTTGAGATAGTCGGCGAGCTGCGCGGTGAAGCCGAGTTGCATCATCCACGCCCATGCGTGCTGCTGGGCGCGAAACTGGGCGAAGGGATTGAGGCACTTGGCTTCGATGACCACCCCCCGGCCATGGGTGGCGAGGCTGTCGGCGA
>JAGQJJ010001015.1 GCA_020430675.1 Myxococcales bacterium | reverse complement strand
CGACGACGCGCTATTGGTCGGGCGACGCCGAAACCGACCTTGCGCGCGTGGGCTGGTACGACAAGAACAGCGGCGGCCAAGCACATCCGGTGGCCCAAAAGGCAGCGAACCCGTGGGGCCTGTTCGACGTGCACGGCAATGTGTGGGAATGGTGCGCCGATTGGCATGGTGCCTACCCGGCCGAGCCCCAGACCGACCCGCTGGGCGTGCCCCGCGGGGTGCGCCGCGTGTACCGCGGTGGGTCGTTCGGCTACTTCGCCCGCTTCGCGCGGTCGGCGGGCCGGGTCAGGGGGCACCCGGGCGACCGGAGCCTCTGGCTCGGCTTTCGGCTCGCGGCCCCGCCCCAGCTCGACCCTTGACTCTTGATTGTCTAAGGACGTGACGTCGAACCGGCGTTGAAGGTCGGAAAACGTCACTCGGTGTACGTCAAACTGTCAGCACGCCCCGCGCGTGACGCCACAAGGTGCTGAAAAACGACAACCCCTGAGAACCCGAACCGCTCCAGGGTGTCAGCATGCCCACTCACACGGCAGGCGAGACACCGATGGACCTCACCCTCAATGAAGCCGCGACCCGGCTGGGCTGCCGGGTGCGCACGCTGCGCGACCGCGTGCGGCGCGGCGAGCAGCCCGCCTACAAGCGCGGCGCCCAATGGATGATCCGGCCCGCCGATCTTCCGCTGACCGAGGCCCAGCGCCGGGCACTGCAAGGCAAGGTCGCTCTGCTTCACGCCGCGGTCGACGCGGCCATCCCCGAACACCTCAAGGCCCGCCTCGGCGCCGCCGCGCTCAATCGGCTCGACGTCTTCGCCGCCGGCCGCGCGCTGCTCGCCGAGCTGACGGCCACCGACGCTGAACCCCAAGCCACTGCCGAACTGCGCGCTGCGCTGCTTGATCTCGCGGTCGGGCATCATCACTTCGCCGCGAGCGCCAAGGTAGAAGCCCTCGACCGCGCCCGCGCTGGCTTCAGCCGTGCCGCGGCGCTGCTCTGGCTGGCTTCTACCGAGCCAGCCGACGACGCCGCGCGCTTCGCCGCTCGCATCGAAGCCGACGTGCTGCCCCGCCTCGGCGGCCTCATCCGCTGGGCCGAGGCGTTGCCGGAAGGCCGGCGATGAGCCGCGTCGACGCACCCCTCTTCAGCCATTGCGACGCCCTGAGCCGCGCGCTGCTGCGCCGCGTACGGAGCTGGCCACCCGGCGCCGCGCGTCTGCTCGGCGAGCCGATCGTCGCCGCCGGCCTGCGCCTGCACTGCGAGGTGGCGGTCGCGCTGGTCTTCCCCGACCGCCGCGCCCGCGCCCTGCGCCGCGCCGATGAAGCCGCCGCGCGCCTGCGGGTGCTGCTGGGGCTGACCGACGAGGCCCCGGCGCTGCTCGATGCGGGGGCGCGGGCGTAGCTGTCCAGCGCCGGTGGTGCGATGGCTCTGCGGCTTCGTTGAGCAGGTGCGATCGGCTGATTCTATGGCTTCGATGGAAGCTCGGTGCCTGTTGCACCCTGGTTCAAAGTGTTTGTCTTGCCTCTCTCACTCCGGCGCCCTTCGGGCGGCGCTCTGCTTCCTGCGCAACCCTCGAATACTCGGGTCGCTCCGGTCGCGCCGCGCCGTGCTGCTGGCGCAGCACGCCTTCGCTGCGAGCGGCGGCTCGCCCCTTGGGCTCGCGGTGCCTTCGATGCCAGTCCCGAGGGTCATGGCACCTGCTCCGCGCCGCGAGAGACGATGACTGGACTTTTCGACAAGCTCTGCCAGGTCGAGACGCTGCTGGAAGCGATTCGCCTCACCGCGCGCGGCAAGCGCAGCCGGCCCGATGTCGCCCGCCTGCTCAGCCGGCGCGAGCAGGTCGCGGTCGAGCTGGCCGAAGCCCTGCGTAGTGAACGCTGGCGGCCGCTGGGCTTCCGGTTGCTGCGGGTGCACGACCCCAAGCCGCGCATCATCGCCTGCGTGCCGCTGGTCGATCGCGTGGTGCACACTGCGCTCGTCGAGCAGATCGCGCCCATCTTCGCGCGGTCGCTCATGCCGGACGACTTCGCCTGTCGGCCCGGCTACGGCA
>JAGQJJ010001014.1 GCA_020430675.1 Myxococcales bacterium | reverse complement strand
GGCGCCCACCTCGGCCGGCCGGGCGCGCACCACCAGGCGTCGCGACACGCGCAACCCGGCGTCGCCCGCGGTCTCGGCGGCCGCGTCGCCGTCGCGCAGCAGGCTGCCCTCCACGTCGGCGGCGAGCGTCCAGGCGGCCAGCATCCACGCGCCGCTCAGGCGCAGCGCATCGCGCGGCTCGGTGGCGAAGGCGTTCCAGATGGTGTCGGCGCTGAAGGTCGGCTGGGTGCGATGCCACGCCAGCTCGGCCCGCTGGCTCGGCCAGCGCAGCGCCGCCGCCGCGCCTACGTCAGTCAGGCGCAGGAAGATGAGGTCGACGGCCCCGTCGGCGCGCAATTCGAGCGGGCCGATCACGTCGGCGCGCGCCGCCGCGCCCACCTCCTCGCGCTGCACGGCGTCGTCGAAGACGCGGCGCCAACCCACCGCCGCGTCGACCGCGTCGAGGTCGCGCGTACGGGCTTCCGCGCCGAAGACGTAGCCGGGTTCATCGGGCAGCCGGCCGCCGTCGGGATCAAAAACATCGGGTCCAAAGTCGGCCCATCCGCGCCGCACCGCCAGCCCGCCGTGCGCCGACAATGTCAAATGCGGCGCGCCATGGAAGTCGATGGCCAGCCCGTCGACCGCGTCGAAGCCGAGCACGCCCAACCGCTGTACCCGCCCCAGGCGCGCGTCGACCACCCCGGCCAGCCCCGTCGCCGCCACCTCGGCCGCGTACAGGTCGAGCACCGCTCGGCGGCCATCGGGCATCAGCGCAAACTCACTGTCGGTGGGCCCGATGGCCGCGCCCGCCTCCAGATCGACGCGCAGGCTGAGCGCGCACGGGGCCTGGCAGGTCTCGGGCAACAAGCGCCACGCATCGAGCGCAAAGCGCGTCGTCAGGTCGGTCCGGTCGACCGGCTGCCGCCGCGCGCCCTGCCAGCGATCGAGCTGCACCCGCGACTCGGCGCGCAGGCGATATTCCGTGGGCTGCGGCCACGGCGGCCCGGCGCGTGCCGGCTCGGCGGCGCACCATACGAGCAGGGCCACGATCAGCGGGGCGAGGAGGGGGGCCGGGCGCATCGCCGCGATGGTACGGAACCGCGCGCACGGTCCGCAATGATTGGCGAAGTATGAAAAGATTGCACACCTGCTTGAAGGCCGCGCGCTGCGCCAGCGCCGCCCCGGCGGTGGCACGGAATCTGCGTACCCCCTGCGCACGCTGCCGCCCCCTGGAGTTCTCCGATGCCCTCGGTCCCCGGCCCGCGCCCGGTCAAAACCCGCGCCCGCGGGTTCACCCTCAGCGAGCTGCTGCTCGTCATCGTGATCATCGGGCTGATCACGCTGATCGCCTACCCCGCGATGAAGTCGTTCTCCGGTCGCAACGACGACGCCGGCGCCGCCACCTGGCTGGCCCAGCTCGTCAACAAGACGCGCGATCAGGCCCAACGACAAAACCGCGCCTATCTCATCGATTTTCCAATCTTTCTGGCCGGCGAACCCGGCGGCCGGATGGACATCTTCGAGAGCACCTCGAACAGCTGCACCGTCACCGCGGGCGCGCTCGACAACGAAGATGCCCTCGATCTGATCGAAGCGGTGCCGTTCGGGCGCACCGACATCGAGCAGTACTTCGGTCCACGCGAGGAGCTGGTCGGCCTGAGCGAGTGGGCCCTGGGCGCCGCGACGAGTCGCGAGCGGCTGCGGCTCTGCTTCAGCCCCAGCGGCGCCGCCAGCCGCATCGCGGGCCAGGCCGCCGAGCCGATCGGGGGCGATCTGGAGCTGCGGGTGCAGCGCTTCGAGGGCGGCGATAACGGCCCCTTCACGCCCGTCGGACCGCCGCGGCGGGTGCAGATCACCTTCGCCGGCGGCGCGCGAATGAGGGTCAACTGATGGGCGCGCAAACTTTGCACAGGCGGCTGGCGCGCCGGGGCGGCGCGGGGTTCACGGTGGTCGAGATCCTGATCGCGGTCGCGGTCACCGCGGTGGGCTTCGCCGCCATCTTCTCGATGCAGATCGGCACCATGCAGGGCAATATCGCAGCCCGTGAGATGGCCTCGGCGGTCAACCT
>JAGQJJ010001013.1 GCA_020430675.1 Myxococcales bacterium | reverse complement strand
GACGCGGCCTTCGATCAGGCGGGCGGTCTCGGGGAAGCGGCCCAGCGTTTCGTAGAAGCGATCGGTGATGCCCGGCCCGTGCGCCGCCACGACCGGCGCCAGCTCCACGAGGTGTCCGGCGTCATCGGGCGTGAAGCCCACAAAAGTTTTGAGAGATTCGAAGTCTTCGTAGTTCAAGTCGATCTCCTCTGTTGGGGGCGAGGCGCGCTCGCGGGGTCTGCCGGAAAACAGTGCACTGTTCATGCCAGTTATGTGAGTTTTTCGGGACGCTGGAAATCGACGCCAATCGGGCTATTCTGCGCCCCACGCATACCGTGAGGGAGGCCCCATGTTCGCCCGTCTGACCGCGCTCTTTGCGCTCTGCCTCGCTGCCAGCTGCACGCGCAGCGGACCCCCGACGCCCGCCGCCACGCCGGCCACCGCACCCGCCGCCGCGCCTGCTGCGCCCGCGGAACCCGACTTCACCGCGGTGCTGCGCGACCCGAGCAAAGCCGTGCACAAGGCGCCCGATCTGTTCACCGTCCGCCTTGAGACCACCAAGGGCAATATCGACCTGGAAGTGAACCGCAAGTGGGCGCCCAACGGCGCCGATCGCTTCTACAATCTCGTCCAGGCCGGCTATTACACCGACGTCGCTTTCTTCCGCGTCATCTCGGGCTTCATGGCCCAGGTCGGGCTGCACGGCGATCCGAAGCTGACCCGCATCTGGCGCGAGGCGAACCTGCCCGATGATCCGGTCGTCGAGCACAATACCCGCGGCATGGTCAGCTTCGCGACCGCCGGGCCCAATACCCGCACGACCCAGTTTTTCATCAACTTCAACGACAACCGGCAGCTCGACCAGATGGGCTTCTCACCGTTTGCCAAGGTGACGGACGCGAGCATGGCGGTGGTCGACAAGCTCTTCGCCGGTTACGGCGAGGGCGCGCCGGGCGGCGCCGGGCCCAGCCAGGGGCGCATTCAAGGCGAGGGCAACGCCTACCTCAAGCGCGACTTCCCCAACCTGGACTACATCGTCAAGGCGTCGGTCATCTCGCCCTGAGCCGGTTGCCGATCAGCGGCAGCGCGGCGCCTCGGCCGCGGGCAGGCGGGCCGGGTTGATGTACCAGCGGCCGTCGGCGCCGCTCTGGTACAGCCGGAACGACTTGTTCAGCCCGAAAGCGTGGAAGATCTCGACGTAGGTCGCATCGGCCACGCCATAACCCGCCGGATAGGCCGCATAGCGGCTCAGGTGCTGGTTGATCGTGCCGTCGGCCACCGCGGCCGCGGCGGGGCCGGCGACGCCGAAGTTCGGCCAGGCGGCTTTGTCCTTGATGCCCGCGGCGGTGATGAAGATCAGCGAGGCCGGGTAGCAGCCGGGCGCGAGGCCGCACGCGCGGATCGCAAAGTGGCTGTTGGCGTCAAGCACCGGTTCGTAGAGGCGGTTGTTGACCGAGATCGCCAGCGTGCGCGCGGCCGGCGTGAACCGCGCGAGGCCGCCAAGCAGGACGCAGTCGCCGTCGACCACGGGCGGGTCGAGCTGGATCTTGATCATTGGCGCGGGCGGCGGCTCGGGATCCGGGTCGGGGTCGGGGTCGGGCTCGCCATCGCAATCCGGCGCCGGGGCGCCGGGCAGGTGGGCCGGGTCGTAGTACCAGGCGCCCTCGGCGGTGCGGTACAACGTGAAGGGCTGGTCGATGCCATGGCGATTGAACAGCGCCAGATAGGTCTCATCGGCGACGCCGTAGCCGCCGGGGTAATTGCCCATGCGCGGCAGGTGGTCGGTGAGGTTGCCTTCGACCGCTTCGACAAAGCCAGGCGCGCCAAGCGCGGTCAGAGGGCCTTCGACCTCGACGGCGAGGCCGCCATCGTCAACGGCGCGCACCACGGGCGCGTAGCAGCCGGCGACCAGCCCGCAGATCTCGATGGCGTAGGGGCCAACCGCGGCGGGCAGCGCGTTGACGTGGCCGTCGACCCCGACCTCAAGCGCGACCAGCGCGCCGTCGTCGGCGGCTGCGCCCTCGACGGTGAGGCAGCCGGCGCCGGCGTTGACCGCGTCGATGCGCACCG
>JAGQJJ010001012.1 GCA_020430675.1 Myxococcales bacterium | reverse complement strand
CCCGCCCGCTACCCGGCCTGCGCGGCGGCCTGAGCAGCGCGCTGGGCGAGCCGCTGCGCGATGTGTGGCACGTAGACGGCAGCGACCGCAGCCACGCCGTCGGCTACCGAGCGCTGCACGCCGATCGCTATGAAGTGCTGGTCGACGACCTGACCTGGCGAGTGGCCGTGAACGACGCCGCAGCCGACGGGCTGACGCTCGCGTTCGGCGCCGCCGACGACCCCCACCCGCTGCGGCTGCGCTTCACCGTGCGCGTCGACGGCGATCTCCGCCGCGTGCGCGACGTCGACGGCGCCAGCGCGCTGTACGAAACGCCACGTTTCCCGGTGGTCGAAGCCGCGGGCGGCGAAGGCGGCTGCACCGCGCCCATGCCCGGCAAGGTCGTCGGCGTGCTGGTCGCCGAGGGCGATGCGGTCGAAAAGGGCGCGCCGCTGGTCATCCTCGAAGCGATGAAGATGGAGCAGACGCTCACCGCACCGGCCGCCGCGGAGGTCATCGCGGTGCGCTGCGCGCTTGGCGACATCGTCGACGCCGGCGCGGTGCTGGTCGTCCTGGGCGAACCCACCGCGGGCACCTGAGCAGACCGCATGGCGGGCGCAGCCGATGCCGCGATCATCGCCCTGATCGCCGAGGCCCGCGCCACGCGGCAGCGGCGCGGCCTGATCATCGCCGGCGACCCGGAATGGACACGCGCCGCGGCGCAAGAAGCCCTGGCCGTCGGCGGTCTGCGCGAGACCCTCTGGATCATCGCCCCGGCCGACGCGCCGATCGGCGTCGACTCGCTTGACCCCGCCGACGCCCGCAACGCGCTGGGCCGCGAAGCCGACGCCGTCATCGTCGACCTGCACGCCGGCCTCGACCCCGACGCGCTCGGCGCCGTCGGCGGCGTACCCCGCGGCGGCGGCCTGCTCGTCCTGCTGACCCCCCCGGTCGCAGCGTGGCCCACGCGCCCCGACCCCGCCCGCGCCCGCCTCGCCGTCGACCCTCTGGACATCGAAGCGGTCACCGGCCACTTCCCCGCCCGCTTCGCGCGCGAGTGGATCGGAGGCTGGGGCGTGGTAATTTTGCAGCAAGAACATGGCTTTGTGCGGGTCTCACCCTCCCGGACATCGGCCCCCGACGACCCCAATGTTCGCGTCTCACCCACCCGAACATCCGCCTTCGCCGACCCCAATGTTCGCGTCTCATCCACCCGTACATCGGCCCCCGACGACCCCAATGTTCGCGTCTCATCCACCCGTACATCGGCGGCGATTCCCGAGCGATCAAGCGCCTTGGTGCGGGTCTCACCCACCCGAACATCCGCCCTTGCTGACCGCGCCGAGCCGGCCACAGACACCGATTGCCTGACCGCCGACCAGGCCGCGGCGGTGGCGGCGGTGCTGCGGGTCGCGCGCGGTCGGCGGCGGCGGCCGGCGGTGCTGACCTCGGATCGCGGCCGCGGCAAATCGGCGGCGCTGGGCATCGCGGTGGGGCGTCTGCTGGCCGAGCAACCCGAGAAACGCCGCGACATTTTGCTGGTCGCGCCGACGCTGACCGCGGTGGGGCCGGTGTTTGCCCACGCCGGCCGACTGCTCGGCGCCCGCCCCGCCGCCGACGGCACCCTGACCGGACCCGGCGGCACCCTGCGCTTCGCCGCCCCGGCTGAGTTGGTCGGCCCCCTCCCCGAAGCCTCGCTGGTGCTGATCGACGAAGCCGCCGCGCTGCCCCTACCCCTGCTTTCCCGCCTGCTGGCCGCGCCGCGCGTGGTCTTTGCGACCACGGTGCACGGCTATGAAGGCACCGGGCGCGGCTTTGCGGTGCGCTTCCGCGGCCTGCTCGACCGCGAGACCCCCGGCTGGCGCGCCGTCCGGCTTGAGACGCCGCTGCGCTGGGCCCCGAATGACCCCATCGAACACACCCTCTTCCGCGCCTTGCTGCTCGACGCCACCCCCGCCGAGGGCCTCCCCCGCCTGCCCGGCGATGTCTTGCCCGCCGCGCGCCGCGCCCGCGCCGAACTGCCGGGCGACGGGCCGGCGCTTAGCGCTCTCTTCGGCCTGCTCATCAGCGC
>JAGQJJ010001011.1 GCA_020430675.1 Myxococcales bacterium | reverse complement strand
CCTTGCTGCGCGGCGAACCGGCCCCGCCCGTTCTGCGCGTGCTCGAGCATGGCACGCCCTATCTGGTTCAGCTCGACGCCGCGCTCTCGACCGGCCTCTTCCTCGACCAGCGTCCGCAGCGCACCTGGCTCTCGGCCCATGCCGGCGGCCTGCGCGTGCTGAATACCTTCGCCCATGCCGGCGGTTTCAGCGTCGCCGCCGCGCGCGCCGGGGCCATGACCGTCAGCGTCGATCTGTCGCGCGCCTGGCTCGATCGCATCCCGCCGCAACTCGCCGAGCTGGGCGTCGACGCGGCGCGCCACGACCGCATCTACGGCGATGTCTTCGACTGGCTCGGCCGCCTGGGCCGCCGCGGCGAGCGCTTCGATCTGGTCATCCTCGACCCGCCAAGCACCAGCGTCGGCAAGCGCAAGAAGCGCTGGTCGGCCGCCCGCGACTACCCCGAGCTGGTGGCGCTGGCCATGCCGCTGGTCGCACCCGGCGGCCGCCTTTGGACGGCCACCAACCACCGCAAGCTCGACCCGCATGCCTTCGCCCGCCTCGTCGGCCGCGGCCTGCCCGATGGCTGCACCTTGGAACGCATCTGCCCGCCCGCTGTCGACTTCCCTTGCCTGGGGCCCGCGCCGGTCAAGACGTTCGTCTGGCGCGCGCCCGGGTGACGCCAAGGACCGACCGGGGTATGCTGCCGCGCGATGGCCATCAAGACCCAGACACTCCGCCGGTTGCTGATCGTGGGCATCGTCGTGGCGGGCGGTTTCTCGATCTACCTGCACTTCCGACTCGCCGAAAAACGTGAAGCGGCCGCCGAAGCCGCCGCCAATCGGCCCGAAACGCGCTTCAACGAGGCGCTGCAAGCCGCTGACCGCGCAGCGATCAACCGCGACCCCGCGGCCGGCTGGACGGCGCTGGTCGCCGCGCAGGCCGCCGCCGACGAAGCGCTCGCCGAACATCCCAACGACCCGCGGCTTCTGCGCGCGCGGCTCATCGTCGCCCGCCGGCTGGGCCAGGTCGCCGAGCTGCGCAATCGTTCGGCCGACGCGCGCGCTCACCTCACCGACGCCGTCAAACGCAGCGAAGCCCTCTTTGCCACCGACCCCACCGATGAACGCAACCGCGCCGATCGCCTCAACGCCGCCCGCGAGCTGAGCGCGCTGCTGCTCAAGATTCCCGCGGTCGATGAAGCCGCCCGCGTCTCGACCGACGCCGCCGAGGCCGTCGAGCAATCGGCCGCGACCGTGCCGCCCTTGGCCCCGGTGCGCATGCTGCTCGGCGAGGTCTGGCTCGACGCCGCGCGGGCCTTCGCCGAGGCCAAGGACGCGCCCCGCACCATCGAGTGCGCCCGCAAGGCGCTGGTGCACGCCGAGGCCGGCCGCGGGCCCGAAGAAGACCCGCTGACCGCCACCTCGCGCGCCAGCACCGTGTCGGCGACCGCGGTTGAGCTGGCCGAGAAGGTCGGCGATGCCGCCGCCGCCGAGGCCTTCGAGCGCGACGCGGTGCGCCTTCTCGAAGCGCGGCAGCGCCTCGAACCCGATGACATCGCCGTGCGACGCACCCTGGCCGCGCGCCTCGTGCGCCTCGCCGACCACGCCCAGGCGGCAGGCCGCTTCGACGAGGCCGAGGCGCTGCACGCGCGCTCGGTCGAGGTCCGCCGCGCCCTGCACATCCAGTACCCCGCCGACGCCGACGCGCTGCGCGATCTGGTGCGCGGGCTCAACCACCAGGGCGCGTTCTTCTCCGATCGCGACCGCGACGCCGAGGCGCTCACCGCCTATGCCGAAGCCGCCGCGCTGGCCGGCGGGCTCGAGGGCGACGACCGTCGCAGCGCCTTGGTGACCATCGGCAACCACGCCCAGCTGCTCGGCCGCCGCGACCGCATCCCCGAGGCCCGCGCCGAGGCGGAGCGCGCCCTGGCCCTGGCCACCACGCTGGCCGCAGAGACGCCCGCCGACGAACGCGCCGTGCTCGACCTGGCCAACGCCGAGCTGCGGCTGGCTCGCCTGCTGCGCTCCGTGCCGCAACCCGACTACCGCCGCGCGCGCGAGGTCGCCCAGAGCGGCC
>JAGQJJ010001010.1 GCA_020430675.1 Myxococcales bacterium | reverse complement strand
CCCTCACCTTCGCCCTCGCCGCCCATGCTCATGTCGGCCGTGTCTTCGGTGTCGTCATCGCAGGCAGCCAAGGTGAGGCTGGCGCTCAAGAGCGCCGTCAACCAGATCATCCGCTTCATTTCGAAACTCCCCGGGGTCCGTGCATACCGGAAGCGGCCGGTTCTCCACCGTGTCCCTCCGACCGCCCCCGTAAGGTATCTACCGACGGGGCTCAACCGCAAGCCTTAGCCGCGCAATTTCACCCTCGCGCGAACGTTATGCCTCCATTGCAGCCGCCATCGGGGCGCTGATCACGGTTGACGGGCGCCGGTCGCTGCGTTTGTATCGTGCAGACCGCCCACCGGAGGACTCCCCTTGGAGAGCGCGATCAGCCTCGATGACGTCCGCCGGGCGTTTGCCGCCCGCGATCCGGCCCTGGCCGACCTGATCGCCGCCGCCGCCCGCGGTGGCGACGCCCGCCCGACGGGGCCGGTGCGCGATGGCGCGCTGACCTGGTGGGATCTGGTGCGCGAGCTGCGCAGCCGCGGCTTTGCCAAGAAACCCGCCGCCGAGCAGGCCGCCTGGCGCCGTGAGCGTCTCGCCGCCCTCGAAGCGCCCGACGCCGAGGTGCCGCTGCCCGATCGCTGGCGCCTGCACGCGACCATCCTCGAATTGTGGACCGACGACGGCCCGTTTGCGCGCAGCCAGCTCTTGCGGCTCATCGCGACGGTGCCCTTGCGTTACGGCCCCTGGCGCGCGCTGAAGCAGATCTTCAAAGAGGCCGAAGCGCGGCAGGACTTTGAGGTCTACGGCGCCCTGGCCGCCCGCCTCGACAACGAATTCGCCCAGCACCGCGTGACTGGCGATGTCAGCCGCAAGACGCTCGGCTACCTGGTGCGACGCGCGTGGCGCACGCTGCGCCGGTTGGCCGAGACGCTGCCGGCGGCCTACGCCGACGCGGCCGTCGAGGTGCTGTGCCGGTACACCGACGACACCAACTGGTCGCGCACCTGGATCGCCAACCACCTCTTCTACCACGGCACCGGCGAGTACGGTCGGCGGCGCTTCCGCTTCCGCAAGCGCCCGTCCACGCTGCTGAAATACCGCGCCGCCAGCGATCTGTGGCGCCGCACGCCGCGGCCGCTCTTTGCGCTGCTCGAACGCGCCCAGGCCGATCAGGCGCGGCGCTTTGCCATCGACGCGCTGAAGACCGACTTTCGCGCCACGCTGCGCGAGGTTGAGCCGTCATGGGTGGCCCGCCTGATCGGCGTGCGCAGCCCGGTCGTCGACGTGTTTGTCGTCTGGCTGCTCGACAACGTGCCTCGCTTCGAGCGCGGCGCCCTGCGCGGCCTGGGGCTGCACCAGGCGGTGCTGAGCCTGCTCGACTCGAGCGCCGAACAGGCCCGCGCCAGCGCCGCGGCTTATGCGCGCACGCACGCCCGCGACCTGCCGCTCGCCGAGCTGCTGCGCCTCGCCGACCACGCCGACGACGCGGTGCGCGGCATGGCCCATGACCTGCTCGGGGACCGCGATCCGCGCGATGAGGTGGGCCTCGACGGCTGGGGCCGCCTGCTCGGCACCGATCACGCCCACGACCTGGCCGCCAAGGCGCTGCGCAAGCACTTCACCGCCCGCGAGCTGACGCCAGCCTGGTTCCGCGACCGCCTGCTGTCGAGCAACCGCGCGGTGGTCGACTTCGCCGCCGAGCTGCTGCCCAAGGTGCACAACGACAAACAGCTCGGCGCCGCCTTCTACCGCGATCTGCTCGACGCGGCCGATATCGGCCGGCGCGCGGTCGAGTTTGCGCTCAACGCCTTGCAACGTTTCCCGGCGGCCGAGCTCGAGATCGAGTTCGTCCGGCGCGCGCTGTTGCACCCGCACGCCGGGCGCCGGATGCGCACCTTTGTCAATGAGGGCCGCGTCAAGGCCGTCGACCTGGGCGCCGGTTACCTCAAAGCGCTGGCCGATGAGGGCACCTTCGCCGAAGACACCTGGATCGCGGCGCTGCGCAAGAGCGGTCGGCCGTGGGCCCGCGACCTTGAGTTCGACCATGACCTCGCCGGCTTTGCGCTCGACCTG
>JAGQJJ010001009.1 GCA_020430675.1 Myxococcales bacterium | reverse complement strand
GGTCTGCTCGGGCTCGGCGGGCACGACGGGCGCGTCGTGGGTGCCCGTCCAGTCGCCGTAGGCCTTGGTGATCGCGGCGAGCACCTCGGCGGGCTCGACATCGCCGGCGACGATGATCGTGGTGTTGTCGGGCGTGTAGTGCCGCTTGAAGAAGGCCCGCGCGTATTCGAAGCCCTCGGGCATGGCCTTCACGTCGGCGCCATAGCCGATGGTCGTATGGCCGTAGGTATGCGTGGTGAAAGCGGTTTCGCCGAGAACTTCCCAGGCTTTCATGCCCGGGTCGCTGAACGACAGGTTGTACTCGCCGAGCACGGCGCCGGCTTCGGTGCGATAGGCGGCCTCGTCGTAGTCGAGGAACCGAAAGCGGTCGCTCTCAAGCGTGATGACGTCTGCCAGCGCAGCTTTGGGCGCGGTGACGTGGTAGGCGGTGTAATCCCACGTCGTGTAGGCGTTGCCATCGGCGCCGTGGGCCTGAAGCTTCGCCGAGTAGGCCTGCGAGCTCCACTGCTTGGTGCCGCGGAACATCATGTGCTCGAAGAAGTGCGCGTAGCCCGAGCGGCCCTTTTCGACCTCGTCGCGCGAGCCGGTGCGGACGATGGTGAAGTAGCTGATGATGCCCGGCGTGTCGGTGTGCGCGGTGACCACCTGCAGGCCGTTTGGCAGGCGGTCGACCTTCATCGTGAAGGGCAGCCCGTCGGCGGCGCCCGCGTCTTGGGCGGCGGCGGCGAGCATGAGGCCGGCGAGCAGGGCCGGCGACCAGCGGTTCATCGAAGACTCTCGTTCATCGTGCGCGGCGTGCATATCATCGGCGCGGTTGAAATCGAAGTGGAGCGCACGATGCGAAGATTCTTCTGGGATTATTACGGGCCACAGGCCGCGGGCACGGCGGCGCATTTTCATCGACACCTCGATGAGTTCCTCGCCCGCGAGGGGCTTTTGGGCTGCACGACCGGCACCGAGACCTACGCGCCGATGCACGCCGCGGCGTGGTGCGAGGCGCCGGCCGAGGTGGCCGAGGTGGTCGCCCGAGCGCTGCGACCGCGGCGCAGCGATCCCTGATCTCGTCAGTGCGGCCTCGATGCACTATGGTCGAGGCACCATGCGCGGCAGGTCGATGACGAGCGAGCGTGGCGATGGGGGTCGGGATGGCTGAGATCACGCCGTGGGGCGACGCTTGGGCGCAGCGCCCGGTCATCCTGCTGACCTTCGCCAACGACCACTCGGGCGGCGAGCACGGCCAGGGTTATCTGCGCAATCTGCGCGCTGAGATGAAGGACATCACCGCTGCTTTGGAGCGGGCCAGCGACGAGTATGAGATCGTCGTCGACTTCTTCATCGAGGCCTCGGGGCTGTTCGACCTGTTCGCGCGCTATCACGACCGCATCGTGGCCTTTCACTATGGCGGGCATGCGCAGGGCGACGCGCTGATGCTCGAAGACGCGGACGGCCGCCCGTCCGCGGCGCTGGCCGAGGGACTCGCCGGACGCCTCGGCATGTTGCCGAACCTGTCGCTGGTCTTCCTCAACGGGTGCACGACAAGGCCCCATGTCACAGCGCTGCAGGTGGGCTGCCAGGCGCCGATCATCGCGACGGAGCGGGCCATCGTCGACGCGGTGGCCACGCAGTTTGCACGGCGGTTCTACCGCGATCTGGCGCGCGGACTGACGGTGGGAGACGCCTTCCAATCGGCCGAGTTGGAGGTGCGCACGCAACTGCGCCGGCCCGGCGAGGCCTGGCGGATGCTGCTCCCGGTGCAGGCAGCGCCGGCCACCGAGTGGCCGTGGGGGCTGCACCTGCACACGCAGAACCCGCGCGGGACCGATTGGCGGCTGCATCGGCGGCGCGCGCCCTGGAGCCGGCTGGCGGTGGGCGCCGTGGGAGGGCTGGCCGTCGCGGGGCTGATCGGGGCCACCCTGATGGCAGCGGGCATGATCAGCCAACCGACGCCGCCCAGCGGACGACCGCCGGACGCGGCGCCGCCGACGATGGACCCCGGCGGGGGTGCCCGGGGCATGTCCCCTCCCGCTGCGGGCGACGCCGCGCCGCCGCCCGTACCGGACG
>JAGQJJ010001008.1 GCA_020430675.1 Myxococcales bacterium | reverse complement strand
TGCCCTGCCCGCCGCGCCGGGCGTCGCTGTCGTCGGCCAGGAGCACCGCGCCGCCGGCTTCGACCGCGGCGGCGGCGGGGCCGCCTTCCATGATCTGGGCGATGCGCACCCCGTCGCGGGCGGGCGAGAGCACGGCGCCGATGCCGGTCAGCTCCGAGGCGGGCACGTCGTTGCGGCTCTGCGGGCTGAGCGCGAAGTCGCGGGTGACCTCGCCGCCGGGCGGGCCCTCGACGCCGCCGAGCAGCACCGAGCGGTAGCCGTCGGCGCTGGCCTGGATGCTGGTGCGCGTGCCGGGCAGCGCGGTGAGGCGGTAGCGGCCCTGGGCGTCGGTATAGGCGCCGACCGACTCGGCGAGCGCCGATGACGTCCACTCGGCGGGCACGACCAGCGCGCCTTCGATGGGGCGGCGGGTGCGGGCGTCGGTGACGCGGCCGCTGAGGATGGCCGAGCGCTTCAGCTTGAGCACGAGGCCGCCGGTGGTCTCGCCCTGTTTGACCATCACGCCTTCGACCTCGCCGGGCTGATAGCCCTCGGCGGCGGCCCAGACGCGGGTCTCGCCGGGCGCGAGCGGGCCGAGGGTGAAGGCGCCGACGCCGCTTTCGAAGGACTGCGCGGCGGGGCCGCCGGCGGGGCGGATGAGCGGCGAGGCGGTGATCGAGAACTCGGCGACGGGCTGGCCATCCTGGTCGACGACGTGGCCGGCCAAGTAGCCGCCGCCGGGCAGCTCCAGCGTGATCTCGCCGGGCGAGTCGACGTCGACCTTGGCCTGGCCGTGCTGGCCGTGAAAGGCCTCGACCTCAAACGGCGGCGATTCGTTGGGCCAGTCGAGCGCAAAGCGGCCGTCGCCGTCGGCGCGCGTCCAGGCCATGGGGCGGCGCTCGCCGGGGCGGCGCAGCAGGATCATCGCTTCGGGCGCGGGTTTGCGGGCGGCGAGCACCACGCCGTAGAGGCCCTCGGCGGGCGCGAGTTCAACGTCCCAGCGCACGCGCGGCTCGGGGGGGAAGCTGGGGCGGCGGTATTCGACCGGCTCGTAGCCGCGGGCGCTCACTTCGAGGCGCAGCACGCGGGCGGGCACGCCGTCGAGCACATAGGCGCCGGCGTGGTTGGATTTGGCCTCGCGCTTCTCGCGGCCGTCGATGACCGCGCGCACGGTGGCGCCGACGATGACGTCGCCGGCCTTGTTGGTGACGGTGCCGAAGACGGCGCGCGGGGTGTTCTCGTCGAAAACCGGCGGCAGCGCGGCATCGGCTGGCTCGGCGTCGGGCGCGGGGCGGGCGACTGGCGGCTTGATGACCCCCTCGGCCGGCGCGGCGGCAACGGGCTGCGGCGGGGGGTCATAGCCCAGGGAGTAGAGCAGAAGGCCCAGCGCCAGCAGCAGGAGCAGGGCGATCAATGGCAGGACGAAGCGCTTCATGCCGGGCAGGATACCCCTGATTACGGGACGGTCGCAGCGCGACGTTCTGGCAAGAACCGCGGGCCGCGCCGAGTTCATCCCTCTCTGCGCGCCGGTTGATGGGTTGTGGGCGCGCCTCTCGTGTGCCACGGTGGACTTGGAGAGCGCACGCCGACCGGGCGACCGCGCGAAAGGGGGGATCCCATGATCCACAGAGGGGCCCATCGAAACACATCGGCGCTGACCGGTTCGCTGATCGCCGCGTTTGCGTTGATCGGAGCCCTCCTGCTGCCCGGCCACGCTGCGGCGCAATGCGGCGATCGGATCACCTGGCGGCAGACCGCCGAGCGCTATCTACGCGCGCCCAGCCCGGATCTGGGGCCCGTGCTCTACTTCACCTGCCCCAAACCACTACGATCGGCCGTGTCGGCATCGGTGTACGCCCTCGCGGACGGGGTGTACGACCTTGCATCGGGCATTTGCGGCGCCGCGGTGCAGGCCGGCCAGCTCGACGCGCGGCAGGGCGGCGTCGTGTCGCTCAAGTCGCTGGGCCCGATGGTGTTTGGCTTCGCCCGGCCCGAGATCAGCGGGTGGTGGGCGCAGGTCGGGGGTGCGCGGGGGTTGTATCTGCCGTCGCGTTCGCAAAACGGTCTGGCCAAGAATCTGGT
>JAGQJJ010001007.1 GCA_020430675.1 Myxococcales bacterium | reverse complement strand
TCGGTCAGCCGCCCGACCGGCCGGCGACGCCCGAGCGCGAGGCGGAGGCGGCGGCCCTGACCGGGGTCGAGGGTCGGCTCGTGGCGCGCTATGAGGCGCCAATGGCGCGCATCCGGCGGGTCGCTTTGGACGTGATCGAGGGCCATCGGCTGGTGGAGGCGCTGCTCGATGAGGCCCCCGAGGCGGCGATTCGCCAGGCGTGGCTCGATGCGGGTACCCGGGCGCGGGTGGATGTGGTTCGGGTGCCACGGGTGCCGACGGCGACCGAGATCGACGACGCGATCGCGTCGCGGTCGGCCGAGCTGGCCGAGGCCTATGCCCGCAACCAACGGTTGTTCAACCGGCCGGCGCGCGTGCTGGCGCGGCGCCTTCTGGTGGCCGTTCCGGCCGGCGCAGATGAGGCGGCTTGGGCCGCGGCGCGCACGCGCATCGAGACGTTGCGGGGCCAGGCCGTCGGTGGGGCTGATTTCGAGGCGCTGATCGCGTCGCAGCCGGGTGGCGGCGGGCGCGGGGGCGGGCAGGTGACGTTGACTCGCGAGCGCGCGCCCGCCCTGTTTGATCTGGCGGTGGGCGCTTATGGGCCCATCGAGCGATTGCGCCAGGGCTGGGCGTTTCATCGCGTCGACGGGCACGCGGCGGCGGTCGAGCGCACGCTGGACGACCCGCGGGTGCAGCGCGAGCTGGCGGCGAGCCTGTTGCGCGAGAAGGATCAGCTGCCGGCGGCGCGCGCCACGGCCGAGCGGGTGCGCGCGTTGCTGGCCCAGGCGCCGGAAGGCGACGCGCTCAAGGCGCTGGTGGCCAAGGCGCATTTGCAGCGGGCGCAGACGGACTGGTTCGGCCGCGCCGGGCCGCCGATGGTGCCCGAGGTCGGGTTGGCGCCGGCGCTGTTCGACGCCGTCTTTGCGCTGACCGAGAAGGCGCCGGTCTCGTCGGTTTTTGTGGTGCGCCAGGACTATGTCGTCGCGCGCCTGCTGGCCCTGGAGGCGCCTTCGCCCGAGGGCTGGGCGGCGGCGCGCCAGGCGTTCACCGCCCGATGGCGCGCACAGCAGCGCAGCGCGGTGCTCGATGCGTGGATCAAGCATCAGCTGGAGGGACAGGCCCATTGGATTGACGGCCGCCAGCTCTCGGCGCTTCCCGCCGAGGCGCTTCGCCCGCCCCGAGAGGGGGAATCTGGACCGCAACGCCAGGTCGAGCGATAGTGTTTTCTCCCCGGATGTGCCACGAACGTTCACAACAGGGGTCGCGTGTGGTAACTGCTCAGATCGAGCGGATCCAGACCGCGGGGTGTGGATGACCGACCAGAATCGAAAGACGCTGCGCAGTTTCTACTGCCGCGATTATCTGTGGGAGCTGTTCGAGGTCATGACCCGCGACCTCGGCTGCTCGATGGACTACCTCGTCAACGAGGCGATGCGGCATTACGCCCGCAGCCGGAACTACAGTCTGGCCGCCTCGTCACGTCAGTCCGAACCGCAGGTGGTCTCGCCGTATGATGCGGCGCCCCGGGTGGCCCCTTCGGTGCCGCCGCCAACGCCCGTGCCTTCAGCGCCGGCCATGCGGCGTCCGCCGCCGCTGCCGGGGCAACGGCCGCCGCCGATGGCCGCGCCGCCGCCGCCAGCGATGGCCGCCGCGCCGCCGCCGGTGGTGGACGCGGGCATTCGGCCGCCGTTGTATCTGCTGTTCAACGGGCAGCGGTACCGCATCGACAAGGAGAAGTTCATCATCGGGCGCGGCAGCCAGATGACGGACCTGACCATCCGCGACGGCAACATCTCCCGCAAGCACTGCGCGGTGATCTTTCGCGGGGGGCACTACTTCATCAAGGATCTCGATTCGACGAACGGGATCGAGTTCAACGGCAAGCGCATCGAGCACAAGCGGGTGGACGAGGGCGATACCTTCTATCTGTGTGATTACGAGCTGCGGTTCACTTTTCGCTAGCCGCGGCGGCTGATCCGAGGGCCCGCGCTAGACGTGCCCGTGCCCGAAGGCACGCAGCGCCGCCCCCGGCGCGAAGCGCCGCCCCCTTGCCCTTGCCCTTGCCCTTGCCCTTGCCCTTGCC
>JAGQJJ010001006.1 GCA_020430675.1 Myxococcales bacterium | reverse complement strand
CGCCGGCGAAGACATCGGGCGCGAGGCAGGCCAGCACCGCGGCCTCGCCGCCGCCGGAGGACAGGCCGGCGACATAGACCTGATCGGGGTCGATGCCGAGCGCGGCGTCGCCGAGCAGCGCGTCGACCAGCGCCAGCACCGGGCCGTTGTGGCGGTTCTGGCGGGTGTGCTGGTCGCCGTAGTAATCCCAGCAACCGGCGACCACGCCGCCGTTGGGCACGGCGGGCACGGCGATGACCATGCCATGATGCTCGGCGGCGATGTTCAGGCCGCCGCGGTCGCGCAGCGGGTCGACCGATTGCGCGCAGCCGTGCAGCACGATGAGCAGGCTGCGACCCTGGCCGACCGCGCCCGCCGCCGCCGGCCGATAGACCTGCACGTTCAGGCCCGCCACCGCGCGCGCCGTCCATTGCTGCGCGCTGGCCGCCGCCGGATGCACCAGCCAGAGCATGAGCAGGCCGGTCAGCGTCTTTTGCCCTCGCCTCATCGATGCCTCCATTCGTTCGATTGTGCGATGCACCATATCACCACAAACGGTGGCTAGATCAATGATTCACGAGATTGTTGCTCTGCATCATATTGACGCTGAAGGTGGCAGTTCGAGGGTGAAGATCGCGCCGGGTCCACCCGGTGGGCTGGTCAATCGCAGGCGGCCGCCGGCCTCTTCGACCAGGCGCGCGGCGATGGCAAGGCCCAGGCCGGTGCCTTCGCCCACCGGCTTGGTGGTGGCGAAGGGCTCGAACAGGTTGGGCACCAGGTCGGCGGGCACGCCGGGGCCCTGGTCGATGACCTGCACGCGCACGTGCGCCGCGTCGGCATCGAGCGCGACCCGAATCTCGCCCTCGCCGCCCATGGCCGCGCCGGCGTTGAGCAACAGGTTGACCAGCACCTGACGCAGCCGCGTGGGATCGGCGAAGACCGGCGGGGCCTCGCCTTCGATGGTCACCGTGACGCCGCGGGTGGCGTTGTGAAACGCGATGAGCCCGACGGCGCTCTCGGCGACGGCGCGCAGCGAGACGCGCTCGGGGCTGGCCGGGCTGGGGCGGCTGAAGTCGAGCAGCTGGCGCACGATGTCGCGAATGCGCAGCAGCTCGGTGTTCATGCGGCCGAGCAGCTCGGTGCGCAGCGCTTCGGGCGCCTCGCGGGGGTCGCGCAGGAACTCGAGGAAGCCAAGCACCGCGGTCAGCGGGTTGCCGATCTCGTGGGCGACGCCGGCGGCGAGGCGGCCGACGGTGGCCAGCTTCTCGCTGCGCACCAGCTCGTCGCGGGCGGCTTCGAGCGCGGCCAGGCTGCGGGTGAGCGCCAGGTTGCGCTCGCGCAGGCGCTCGATCATGCGCGCGAAGGCTTCGGTGAGACGGGCGATCTCGGCCGGTCCGCGCGGGTCGGGCAACGCGGCGTGGCCGTCGGCGTCGATGCGCTCGGTGGCCAAGGTCAGCTCGCGCAACGGGCGGACGAGCGCGCGGCTGCTGAGGTAGAGGCCAAAGAGCAGCACGGCGAAGAAGTCGAAGGCGAGGTAGGCCAGCACCAGGCGCTGGCGGTCGGCGACGGCGGCGCGCAGACCGTCGAGCGTGAAGCGCGTGATCAGCGCCGCGCGGCGGCCGTCGGCCAGGCGCACCGGGTGCACGACGCGATGGTCGACGCCGCGGCCGCGCGGGTCGTCGGCTGGGCGCTCGATGCGCGTCCAGCTCGCGGCGCCGCCTTGCAGGGCGTCGATGAACTCGGGGGTGCGGGGGGCGCCTTCGGCCAGCGCGCCCGCAAGCACGCGCAGGCGGCCGTCGACCAGGGCTTGCTCGATCACATCGGCGGGCGGTGGGCGGTCGAGCGCGGCGTGGCAGGCGAGGTCGTTGGTGCAGAGCGCGGCGAGGCGCTCGGCTTCGGCCGCCACCCGCAACCGCTGGGCGGCGAGCACCTGGGCCTCGGCTTCGGCGCCCACGAGGCGGGTGACCACAAACGTCGCGACGGCCCCGGCGACGAGCAACAAGCTGGCGAGGCCCAGGACCAGCGTGCCCCGGATGCCGAGCAGCACCCGCGGAGAGGCCCCTGCGGCGGCGCCTTCGGCCTCGCGTCT
>JAGQJJ010000100.1 GCA_020430675.1 Myxococcales bacterium | reverse complement strand
TTCGTGCGCGTCTGCGAAGCCGTCGCTTATGCCCACGAGCGCTCGGTGGTGCACCGCGACCTCAAGCCGGGCAACATCATGATCGGGCGCTTTGGCGAAGTCTGGGTGATGGACTGGGGCCTCGCGCGCCGGCTGGGCGACGACGCCGAAGCCGTGGGCGGCGCTGGCGGCGATGTGACCCAGGCCACCACGACCCGGGTCGGCGCGATCCTGGGCACGCCGGGTTATATGTCGCCCGAGCAGGCCCGCGGCGAGGGCCATCGCGCCGATCGCCGCAGCGATGTGTACGCGCTCGGCGCCTTGCTCTATGCCATCCTGACCGGCCAGCGCCCCGCCGGCCAGCCGCGCCCCCGCTTTGTCGACCGGCCGCACCTCGCGCCGCTCGTGACCTTGTGCCGCGAGGCGATGGCCGCCGAGCCCGACGCGCGCCCCGCCGACGCCGACGCGGTGCGCCAGACGGTGCTGGCATGGCTCGCCGGCGCCCAGCGCCGCGCCGAGGCGCTGGAGTTGGTCGCCAAGGCGCGCCAGATGCTGCCGAGCATCGCCGCCCATCGCGCCGACGCGGCCAAACTGCAACGCCAGGCCGCGGCGCTGCTCGAGCTGGTGCCCTCGGCCGCGCCCGAGGCCGACAAACACCCCGGCTGGCGCCTCGAAGACACCGCCGCCGAGCACCAGCGCGCCGCCGATCTGGAGGGCCTGCTCTTCGAACAGACGCTGCGCGCCGCGTTGGTGCGCGCGCCCGACCTGCCCGAAGCCGACGCCCTGCTCGCCGCGCATTATCGCGACGGCCTCGAACGGGCCGAAGCCGCCCGCGATCGCTCCGCCGCCGCGCGCCATGCCATGCTGCTCGGCGCGCACGATGACGGGCGGCACGCCGCCTTCCTCGCTGGCCGCGGCCGGCTGACGCTGCACACCGATCCGCCCGGCGCGCGGGTCACCCTGCATCGCTACGTCGAGCGCGACCGCCGCCTGGTCGCCGAACCCACCGGCCAGGTTCAAGCGACGCCGATCAACAACCTGAGCCTCGACCGCGGCAGCTATCTGGCGTTGATCGAAGCCCCGGGCCACGCGCCGGTGCGTTATCCCTTTCACATCGAGCGGCGCGGCGTCTGGCATGGGGTGCCACCGGGCGAGCACATGCCACGCCCCGTGCGGCTGCCTCTGGCATCCCAGCTCGGCCAGGACGACCGCTACGTGCCCGCCGGTTGGACGCAGGTCGGCGGCGACCGCCCCGCCGCCGATGCCTTGCCGCGACGCATGCTCTGGGTCGATGGCTTCATCATCCGACGCTTCCCGGTGACCCACGGCGAGTACCTCGAAGCGCTCGACCGCGGCGGCCCCTCGGTGGTGCCGGTGCCGGCGCGGCCCGGCCCCGGCGGCGAGCTGCTGCCCATCTATCAACATGGCACCGATGGCTGGCATCCCACCGAGGCGGCGGGCGACCCCTTCGACCCGCGCTGGGCGGTCACCCTGGTCGACTGGCGCGGCGCCATGGCCTACGCTCGCTGGCTCGCCGCGCTCTCGAACTGCCCTGGCGCCTGCCGCACGCCCTCGAATGGGAGAAGGCCGCCCGCGGCGCCGACCGCCGTCGGTATCCGTGGGGCGATGTCTTCGACCCGACCTGGGCGGTCACCGCGCGCAGCCGCCCCGGGCGTCCGGCGCCGCTGCCGGTCACCGGTTTTCCCGGCGATGTCAGCCCGTACGGCGTGCGCGGCCTCGCCGGCAATGTGCGCGACCTGTGCCGCAATCGCTATCGGCGCACCGGCCCCACACTGTCGGGCGACGTGCTCGATCCCTTCGCTGATCCGGTGGCGCAAGGCGACATCTGCGTCGTCAAGGGTGGCTCCTACAGCAACGCCGACGACCTGAGCCTGATCGGCGCTCGCTTCGGGTTCCCGCCCGAGCACGCCGCGACCGCGGTCGGCTTTCGCCTGGTGCGATCGCTCAGCCCACCTTCGGATCCCGCGCGATGAAGCGATACGACAGACGCTTCGGCCGCTGACCGTCGGGGAAGGCCTTGAACAGCAGCGCTTCATCGGCCGCAAACAAGGGCACGACCTTGTCGCCGGGCGTCGCCTGATCGGCGAAGAACCACAGGGCATCGTCGCGCGCTTCGAAGTACAGCGTGACGCCCGCGCCGCCCTTGTCGAGCGGCTCGACCGCGTGGCTGGCATCGGTCGTGGCGCCCTCGGCCGCGCGCGCCCAGGGCTTCTGCCGATAGACCTTGACCCCCGGCGCCTTGCGCGCGACGGCTTCCCTGTCTTTGCTCAGCGTCGCCGCATCGGGCGGCTCGTGACGAAGCACGAAGTCGTCCGCGAAGACATCATCGCCCAGGCCCTTTGCCTTCTCGGGGATGACATAGAGCGCGTTGGCCTCGGGGAAGCGACTGTCGCCCGACCAGGTCGGATAAGCCCGACCTTTGGCATCGGTGATGTACAGGCGACCGCGCTCGACCGGATAGGGCGGCGCGCTGGTGATGCGATAGCCTCCCACGGGATAGATTTCGATCGTCGCGCCATCTTCCGCCTCGCGCCCGCCGATCGTGTGATCCAGCGGCCGCCGCAAGATGCGCCGGTTCAGCTCGCCCACCGGCACAAAGAGCAGCGGCTCATCGGCCACGTCGATGGCCGAGAGCAACGCCCGCACGCGGTGGTACAGCTCGGAATAGCTCAGCGCGATGCTGCCATCGGCGTTCACCTTGAACCGCGAGAGGGTGGTGGTCACCGCCCATGCCATCGCGCCGCGCCAGATGCCATCGATCTCAAACTCGTGCGCCAACCTCACTTCGGCCGAGGCCGACAGGGTCGGCACTCCGAAGGTGCCGGCGGTTTGCAGGGCGTCTTGATCGGCCGCCGATGGCACCAACGAAGCGCCGGTATGGCAGGCACCGATGAACGCCACGACCTTGGGCGGCCCCGATGCCTGCCTGGGGCGCGCGTCGTCGGGGGTGCCGGTCAACAGCAGGCCGGCGAGGCTCAGGTGGTCGCCATCGGGTGTGAACAGGGCGGGGCAGGTGTCGCGCCCGTCGCCCGCGCCCACGGCGCCTCCGTGACCACTCCACGCGATGAGCAGCCGCGCGTCGGCCAATGGCGCGCCCTGCGGGCCGCCGAACATCAGCGTGGTCACCGGGTTCTGCCCCACATAGAGCGCAGCGTCGAACTGCTGGGCCGGCTCAAACGCGCTCGGGTCCGGCAGCGGCACCAGTTGCCAGGCGAAGTGTTCGAGCGCGGCGCGCACCTCCCCCGCCGTGCGCGCGCAGCAGAGGCCCCGCGACAGCAGGTCCGGGTCGCCGAGCCCCTCCTGCTTGAGACGTGCGCCGAGGGCCTCGACCGGTTGGTCGGTGATGAGCAGCACGTTGCGGCCCGGCACGCCCATGCCGCGCAGCAGCCGCCACCACGCGATGGCGTCGTTGACCATGCCCCGCAGCGGCGGCAGGGCCTCATCGGGCTCACCCTGATCGAAGTTGAAGCCGACGATCACGGCCAAGGTGGGGCTTTGCGTCTGCGTCGCGGGCGGCGTCGGATCGGGCATCGGCGCATCCTCTTGGTGCCTCATCGGCTCATCTGGGCACAGATGCGGCGGGCCTGTCCATTCCGCGGCGCCGATCGGCCAGCCGTGCGCTATCGTCGGGGCCGACCGACCGCCGCGGAGGCCCCATGCTTGCCGTCATCCTCGCCCTGCTGCCCCTGCTCGCCAGTCAGGAGGTTCCCCTGAACGCCGTGAACCGCGTGCTCGATGACTTCCACGACGCCGCGGCCAAGGCCGATGGCGACCGCTACTTCGCCCATTTTGCCGCCGACGCGATCTTCGTGGGCACCGACGCCACCGAGCATTGGACGCTCGCCGAGTTCCGGGCCTACGCCGCGCCGCATTTTGCCAAGGGGCACGGGTGGACATACGTGCCCTTTGATCGCCGTGTGCGCTTCGGCACCGACGGGCGCACCGCCTGGTTTGTCGAGCGCTTGCGCAACGAGAAGTACGGTGAGATGCGCGGCAGCGGCGTCCTGCAGATTCAGCGCGGGATCTGGGTCATCGAGCAGTACGTGCTGAGCTTCCCCATCCCCAATGAGAAGGCCGCGGCCGTACTGGACCTGCTCGCCGGGCCACCGGCGAAGAAACCCGCGGCGCCCTGACCTTGGGCTCCGGGCCGCGCGGCTACATCGCGGCGCCGACCAAGGCCAGCCAGTAGACGTCGTCGCCGTCGCCCGGCCCGACGTTGCCGGCGTGCTCGGCGTCGAGGCTGCGACGGCCCACGCGCACGCCCCAGGCCGACCAACTCGGTGTTTGGCACGCCCAGCCGGCCGTCGGGCACGACGCTTTGCGGCAGCCGGTCGGCGAGGCGGCCCGTGGCGGCGTGCATCGCGTCGCCGTTGGTGCCGCGTCACTGCCCTCGAATGAGGTGCTTTGTCGCGTTGCCACGCGACGCGCGCTGCCTGCGTCAGCGTTTGCGCCGCACGGCGCGGCCGTTGACCTTGTCGGGCCAGAGGGTCTGTTCGTCTTCGATGATGCCGGCGAGCTGCGTGTCTTCGACGATGGCGCCGGTCAGGTCGGCGCCGCGCAGGTCGGCGTTCACCAGGTTGGCCTGCCGCAGATCCGCCCCCACCAGCTTCGCGCCGCGCAGCAGGGCGCCGTCCATCTGGGCGGCGACCAGCAGCGCCCCGCTCAGATCGGCGCCGCGCAGGTCGCCCGCGCTGAGGTAGGCCTGACCGAGCTTCGCCTTCGACAGATCAGCCTCGCGCAGCACCGCGCCTTCGAGGTAGGCGTTGCTCAAGTCAGCCGAGGCGAAGTTGGCCCGGGTGGCCACCGCAGCGTACAGACTGGCGTTGCTCATGCGGGCCCCGCGCAGGTCGGCCTGGCGCAGATCGGTGCGCTGCAGGTGCACCCCGGTCAGGTCGGTGTCGGGCAGGGCGCAGAAGCGCAGGTCGGCGCCGCGCAGCGCGGGTCGGCGGCCAGCCGCGCGGTCGTCGGCGAGCGCCTGCGTCGCGATCGGACACCGCGTCGTGCGGTCGACGTCGGCCTGATAGAGCGGCACGCGCGTCAGCCAGACCTGATCGGCCGGGCTGGCGCCGCGCAGCGATTGCAGCGTGGCCTGCGCTTCCTGCCGGCGGCTGCGCGCTTCGCCCAGCCGCATCTCGGTGCCCTCCAACGCCGAGTTCAAGGCGTTGATCTTGGCCTGCATCATGCGTTTTTCTTGGGCGTCAGACTCCGACTTGCTGGCGAGCGTCGCTTTCAACGCATCGATTTCTCGCTGCTTTTCGGCGCGCTCCTGGTCCAGCTGCTCGGCTTCGGCCTGCGCGGTGAGGATGCGCCGCTTCACCTCGCGGATGGTGTCCAGCTCGGTCGCCGCCCAGCTCTGCATGCGACTGCCCTCGTCCGAGGTGCCGACGATGAAGCGCAGCAGGGTCTCGTCGCGGTCGTTGTCGTCGGAGCGCAGGCCCAGATAGCGTTCGAGGATGCTCTGCTGCTGGGTGGCGGCGGCCTGCTCGGTGCGGAAGCGGATATCGGCCTCGGCCTGCTTCTCCCGCACCGCCACGTCGCGCTCTTTCATGCGCTGGTTGTGATAGTCGACGCCGAGGATGGTCAGCAGTCCCAGTCCGAGCGGGGTCATGACCTTGATATAGCTCTGCAGCACGTCGTTCGGGCTGCGCCGCGGGGGCTTGACGTCACCCGCGCCCTCGGCTTCGGGGGCTTCTTCGGCCATCAGCAAGGCCCTCCAGAATGACCCGGCCATCGTATCATCGGGCCGAATCGGCGAGAACATCGTCGCTGGGCGCGGGCCAGCCGAAATGGGCGCAGACGTGATCGAGCGTGGCGTCGGGATTCATATCAATGACTATATGGTCATTATTAAATGGATGGGTGAACGCGATCCGGCGCGCATAGAGCATCAACCGCTGCACGTCGAGCGCCTCGCGAAACGCGCGATTGTTGCGGCCGTCGCCGTAGCTCGTATCGCCGATGATCGGGTGGCGCAAATGGCTGAGGTGGCGCCGCAATTGATGCCGACGGCCGGTGTGCGGGAAGAGCGCCACCAGCGCGCACCACGCCTGATCGTAGCGCCCGACCGGCACGGCCAGCGCGCCGTTGGCCAGGGTGCGCCACGCGGTCACCGCCGCGACCGGCTCGGCGCCCTCCGAGGGCACCAGCGGGTAGTCCAGCTCGCCCTGTTCGGGAGGATGGCCGCGCACCAGCGCCAGATAGGTCTTCTGCACGGTGCGCGCGACAAACTGCTCGCTCAGGGCGCGCGCCGCCTCGCGATCGCGGGCGAAGAGCAGTACCCCGCTCGTGCCGCGGTCGAGGCGATGCACCGCGTGCACGCGCCCGCCAGCCAGTCGCCGCACGGCCTGCAGCGCCGCGATCCGCTCGCGCGCGTCGAGGTTCGAACGATGCACGAACAGCCCGTTCGGCTTGTCGATCGCGAGGTAGCGGTCATCCTCCCAGAGGATGGCCAGATCCGGCCACGGCTCGCCCGTCAATCGCGGACCCCCGCCGGCAGCTCGATATGGAACGTCGCGCCGCCGCCCAGCTCGCTCTCGGCGTAGATGCGCCCGGCGTGGCGCTCGATGATGCGCCGCGCGGCAGCGAGGCCGATGCCCGAACCGGGCACGTCGCTGGGGCCGACGAGGCGCTCGAACATCTCGAAGATGCGCTCGGCGTCGTCTTCGTCGAAGCCGCGGCCGTTGTCGGCAAACGAAAGATGCCAGTCAGGCCCGGCGCGCTCGGCGTGGATGCGGATGCGCGGCGGTGTATCGCCCCGCCTGAACTTCACCGCGTTGTCGATCAGGTGCCGAAACAAGAGCACGAGGTGCGTGCGTTCGCCGGGCACGCTGGGCAGCGCGCTCGCTTCGACCTCGGCGCCCGCCGCGGTGAGCGCCCCGTTCAGGTCGACCAGCACCGTCGAGAGCACCTCGCTCAGATCGACCAGCGTGCGCTCGTGCTCGTCGACCTCGATGCGCGTGTACGACAGCAGATCGTCGATGAGGCGCCGCATGCGGTCGACGTTGGCCACGATGAAGTCGAGGTAGCCTTCGCCCCGCGTATCGAGCCGATCGCGATACCGCCGCGCCAGCAGATCGGCAAAAGACGCCACGGTGCGCAGCGGCTCGTGCAGGTCATGGGCCGCGACGAGCGCAAACTGGCGCAGATCGGCGTTCGAGCGCTCCAGGGCCTTCTGGGCGAGCTGCTTCTCGTGAATGTCGCGGGTGATGCAGACCATGCGGGCCAGCGCGCCATCGGCCATCAGCGGCCGGGCGGTGGTCTCGACCCAGCGGTGCTGGCCGTCGGCGCAGCGCAGGCGGTACTCAAGCCGCTGTGGCACGCCCTCGTGCCCCCGGGCGTGCGCGGCGGCGACGATCGCCAGGTCATCGGGGTGCACCAGCTCGTAGGCGTTGACCCCGACCAGCTCGTCGGGCGTCCAGCCGAAGAGGCGCTCGCACGACGGCGAGGCGTACTCGATGCTGGTATTGGGCGCGTTGACGGTGATCGCGTCGGTGGCGTGCTCGGCGACCAGGGCGTACCAGGCCGCGTCGGCCGCGGTCGACGAGACGGAATGCGTCGTCGAATCGAGGCCCAGCTCGGTCTCCAGCACCCGGACGCGCTGACGGCAGCGCGCCAGCTCCATCCACTTCTCGTTCTCGGCGGGCAGACCCATGGTCCCCTCCGGTTTCCCCGGCTGCGGAGGATACCACCGTTTGCGCGCCGTTTCCGCATGGTCCATGATGCCCCCCGATGAGCCGCTCCCTGGTTGACCGCCTGCCCGACGGCCCGATCGACGCCGACGGGCTGCTCGAAATCTTCGTCGACTGGTCGACCGACCGCGGCCTGGAGCTTTATCCGGCGCAGGAAGAGGCGATCCTGGAGGTGCTCGCCGGCAAGCATGTGGTGCTCAATACGCCGACGGGCTCGGGCAAATCGCTCGTCGCGCTGGCCCTGCACCTGCACGCTTTTGCGCGGGGTCGGCGCTCGGTCTACACCTCGCCGATCAAGGCGCTGGTCAGCGAGAAGTTCTTCGAGCTGTGCAAGCACTTCGGCGCCGAGCACGTCGGCATGCTCACCGGCGACGCCAGCATCAACCCGCAGGCCCAGGTCATCTGCTGCACCGCCGAGGTGCTGGCGGCGATGGCGCTCACCGAAGGCGACGCCGCGGGCGTGCACGCCGCCGTGCTCGACGAGTTTCACTACTACGCCGACCGCGACCGCGGCATGGCGTGGCAGATCCCGCTGCTGACGCTGCCGCGCACCACCTTCATGCTCATGTCGGCGACGCTCGGCGATCCGCGCGACATCGCCGACCGCCTGGAGGAACGCAGCGGCCGCGAGGTCGCCATCGTGCGCTCGGCGCGCCGCCCCGTGCCGCTGGAGTTCAGCTACAGCGACGAGCCCCTGCTCGAGACCATCTCGTGGCTCATCGACCGTGACCGCGCCCCGCTCTATGTCGTCTGCTTCACCCATAGAGAAGTCGCCGAGCTGGCCCAGAGCCTGATGAGCTTCGACTGCTGCAGCCGCGAAGAGAAGGACGTCATCGCCGCCGAGCTGCGCGGCGTGCGCTTCGACACGCCCTACGGCCAGAAAGTGCGCCGCTTCGTGGCCCACGGCATCGGCGTGCACCACGCCGGCCTGCTGCCGAAGTACCGCCTGCTCGTCGAGCGCCTCGCCCAGCAGGGCATGCTCAAGATCATCGTCGGCACCGACACCCTCGGCGTGGGCATCAACGTGCCGATTCGCACGGTGCTTTTCACGCGGCTCTGCAAGTTCGACGGCCGCAAGACGCGCCTCTTGAGCGTGCGCGACTTCAAGCAGATCGCCGGCCGCGCTGGCCGCAAGGGCTTCGATGACAAAGGCTGGGTCGTCTGCATGGCGCCCGAGCATGTCATCGAGAACAAGAAGATCGACCAGAAGATCGCCCAGAACCCGGCCAAGAAGAAGAAGCTGGTCAAGAAGAAGCCGCCTGATCATGGCTATGTGCATTGGGACGAAGACGTCTACCGCACGCTGATCGAGAGCGACAGCGAGCCGCTGGAGCCGCGTTTCTCGCTCGACCACGGCATGATCATCAACCTGCTGCAACGCGGCGAGACCCTCGGCGCGCGCTCGGGTTATGGGGGGCTCATCGAGCTGATCGCGCTGAGCCATACGCGACCGGCCGAAAAATCGCGCCTGCGCCGCGAGGGCAAGCGGCTCTTTGCCGATCTGCTTCGCGCCGGGGTCATCGAGCTGAGCTGGCGACCCGGTCGCCGGGGCCAGGTCGCCCGGGTCAGCAGCGACTTGCAACGCGACTTCAGCCTCTACCACAGCCTCTCGTTGTTCCTGCTTTGGGCCACAGACCGCATCGACCCGGAAGACGACGCCTACGCGCTCAAGACGGTGACGCTGGTCGAAGCCATCCTCGAAGACCCCGGCGTCGTGCTGCGCCGCCAGCAGGATCGGCTGCGCCGCGACGCCTTCGCCCCATTCAAGGCCGGGGGGGTGG
>JAGQJJ010001005.1 GCA_020430675.1 Myxococcales bacterium | reverse complement strand
GCTGTCAAGCGCAAACGGGCCGAGTTGAAGGCCGGTCGATGGGGCGGAAGTCGGCGTCATTGGAACGAGACGATACCCCAACGTTCGTCGATGCTGGTATGGAGTCGGACATGCGTCGTTGTCTCGTGCTGTTGTTGCCCGCCGCCCTGCTGACCTTCGCCTGCGCCGATGATGACGCGGCCGATCCCGTCGCTGATCTCGGCGGGCTCGATGCCGCCTTGTCCGACGCCGCCCCTGATATGGGCGGCCCCGCCTGGGAGGTGGTCGCCGGCGCCGATCCACACGGCCTGATGCTGTCGGCCTGGAGCCGCTCGCCGGGCGAGGTCTACTTTGTCGGCGGCCAGGCCGAAACGACCGGCATCGCGCGCTTTGACGGTCAGGCGCTGTCATGGCTCGACAACCCGGGCGACCGACTGGCGTGGTGGGTCTTCGGCTTCACCGAGCCCGCGCTGACCTTCGTCGTGGGTGAACGCGGCCTCGGTCTGCGCCGGGAGGGCGATGGCCCGTGGACGACCTTTGAGACCGGGGTCGACGAAGGCACGCTCTTCGGCATCTGGGGCTCGGCGCCCGACGATCTGTGGACGGTCGGTGGCCATATCGCCGCCGGCGGTCCGCCCATCCTGCGGCATTGGGACGGCGCCGCGTGGCGCGACGCGGTGGTGCCCGATCTGGGCGATGCCGAACCCGAGGCGTTCTTCAAGGTCTGGGGCCGCGGCGCCAATGATGTTTTTGTCTGCGGCGACGCGGGCGTGATCCTGCACTTCGACGGCAGCGAGTGGCACCGTCTCGACACACCCGGGCGTGAAGCGATGTTCACGGTGCACGGCAACGTCGATTCTGTCTGGTCGGTCGGCGGCCGGGCGCGCGGCGTCATCTGGCGCCTCGACGGTGATCGCTTCGTGGAGGATGGGCCCTCCAGCGCTGTGGCAGGGCTGTCAGGGGTCTTTGTCGCGCCCGACGGTGCCGTGCTCGCCGCCGGCTTCAACGGCCTCGTGCTCTCCCGTGCGCCGGACGGCGACTGGCAGAACGAGCCGCGCAAGACCACCGAGACCCTGCACGCCGTCTGGCGCACCGCCGATGGCGCCGTTTTCGCCGCGGGCGGCACATTGCAGCGTTTTCCGGGCGCCACCGAAGGCGTGCTCTTGCGCCGCGCGGCCCCTTGAACGGCCCGATTGGACTTTGGCGCGCGCCTTGCTAGGCTGCCGATGCCGTGGACGCGGGGCACCTCGCCCCGCCGCGAATCGAAGAGGAGATTCCGATGCGCACCGCCATGCTCCTGACCGCCACCCTGCTCGCCGTCGGCTGCTCGAATGACACCATCGACGACACCGACGTCAACAACGACGCCCTCTATGGCCAGTACCAGGGCCACTTCGACGCCAAAGACGGCTCCCTCAAGTTCTACGCGCAGCTCCGCGTCGGCGGACCGACCGGCACCACGGTCCGGCTCAGCGCGCCCGCCAACTTCACGCTCGATGGCCAGCCGATGAGCGAGCACGACGGCGACGAGGCGTTGGTCAACGTCTCGGGCACCTACTACTTCCTGCAGCAGTCGGCCACCGCGCCCAACGACAAGTACACCTTCGTCTGGACCCGCAACGACGAGCAGCAGTTCACCAATGAGATCACCATGCCGCAGGCGTTCACCGTCACCGCGCCCGCTGAGGGCGACGGTTGGTCGGGCGGTGATCTGGTCATCGAGTTCCAGGGCCCGCCGCTGCAGAACGCGACCGGCGTCAGCGAAGACATTCTCGTGACCCTGACCGCCACCGCCCGCGCCGGCGAGGGGCAGAGCCAGGTGCTCAGCGAGTCGATCACCGCCGGTGAGCAGGTGGTCTTCCCCGAGTCCGAGATGCTGAAGCTGCCCGCGGGTGAGGTGACCATCACCGCCCGCAAGGGACGCCGCTCGCCGGTGTAGGCCGGCCACCCCGAAGAGGGCGGCACCCTGTGGACGACCTACTGGCCCGCGCGGGTGAAGATCAGCGTCAGCGCGCCCGCCGAGGGCTCCTGAGCCGGCTCAGGCGTCGGCCAGCCAATGGCCGATGAGCGGCTGAAAACGTGGCATGTCG
>JAGQJJ010001004.1 GCA_020430675.1 Myxococcales bacterium | reverse complement strand
AGAAGATCATCGGCAAGAAGTTCAGACAATTCGACGGGTTGTGAAGGCTGCGATCGCATGCTCACCCCTCTCTTCCGAGGACGTCGATGGTCTGCTGAAGATACGGACGCATCAAGACGAAGGCATCGGCCGAGAGCGCCTTTTCGTAGCCGTCGCGCAACCGCGTATAGGTGGTGCGAATGGCATCAAGGCCCGGCGTGCGCGGCTTCTCATCGCTGTCGCGTCGGGCGAAGAGCACCGGACGGCTGCGCCGCCGCTCGGGGAAGCGGAAGGCCTGCACGATGGTGCGCATCCATTGCAGCAGCTTCTCGTCGTACCAGGCGCCGTCGCGCATGAGCATGGCCAGGGTGGCATAGGCGCTGACATAGCGGACGTCGCGCGTGCACTTGGCGTGGCCGAACTCGTAGGTCTCTTCAAACGGAAACAGCGCGAAGATGTCGGTGACGGTGGCGCCGACCACGTCGCCTTCATGGCGCGCAACCTCGGCGGCGGCTGCGGCGCGCGCGGCGTGCTCGGGCAGCGCGCGCGCGTAGGTCTCCAGCTCTTCGGCGGTCAGGTGGCGGGCTTCGGCGGCCCGGAAGAGGTCGGCCAGCACGGGGTGCCGGCGCAGGCTGCCGCCCGCCGGCGCGGGCGCTTGAGCGAGGGTCACGAGGCCTCCTTGGTCGGGGCGCCTTGCCCGCTCCAGGGCAGGCGAGCAAAGAATTGTCGGGCTGGACCGCCGCCGGGGGCGGGGCGGTCCGTGCGGGTCTGTTGAATGGCATGCAGGGCCGCAGCAAAGAGCATGGTGCGGCGGGCGGCGGCCTCGGTGTCTTCCGCCGCTTCGGGCGCGTCGGCGGCCGGCCCCAGGGTCGAGCCGGCCCAGGCGAGCCGCGAGAAGAAGTCGCGCGCCGCGATGCCATCGAGCGTGCCGCTCGGCGGCGGGTCGAGCGCGACGGGTCGGCCGGTGCCCGGCCCCGACCAGGGCAGCGCCGCAAAAAATCGGTGCGCGTCGGGCGCGGATTCGGGCGTCACGGCGGGCGTCACGGCGGCCAGCGCTTCGGGCGGCGGCGCGGTCTGCGGCAAGTCCGCGACGGCGTCGATCGGGCTCGGGGGTTGCCCGTCGGCGATGGGCGGCGGCGGCACCTCGATCGACGGCGGCTCTTCATCGCCGGCGAGCATCGCGTTGAGGGTGCCCCAATCCGCCGAGTCCTCGGGCGACGGCGCGGCGTTTTGTGCCACCGGGGTCGCGGGCTCATCGAGTGGCGGGAGGGGCGCGGGGCCGATGGGCCACTCAACCGATGCCTGAGGCGCCTCGGCATAGGCCCGAAGCCGCAGCTCCAGGGCCGCCGACGCGCCGAGCCGGGCATCGGGCACCGTGCGCACCGAAGCCAGCATGTCCATGCGATGCCGCGCCTCGTCGAGCACCGCGAGGGCGCGGCGCAAGCGCCGCAGGTGCACCGGGCGATAGCCGTCCATCAGGCCAGCCGCTCGATGAGCTCGGTGGCGCTGGCCCCCTCCTGCCGCCAGAACTCGGCCGCGTTGACCTTGCGCTCGTCGCTGATCAGGAACTTGCAGCGGTCGTTGCCCATGGCATAGCACTGCACCTCGATGCCGGCGCGGTCTTCCTTGTCGAAGAAGGCAAACGCGCCCGCAAAGAGGCCCGCATAGAGCTGGCAGGCCGGTTTGCCCACGATCTCCATGGCTTGCGCGACCGCCGAGTTGCGCACCTCCACGATGGTCATGCCGGTCTCTTCGAACTGCAGGTCGAGCTTCCAGTCACCGAAGCCTTTGACATTCAGCGGCCACCACCACGTCTCGAAGACAAAGCGACGGTTCATCTGCCAGATGTCGGTCCGCCCGCCGCCGAACTCATGGCGCATGCGATGACTGAAGCGCTTCATGTCTTGCAGCGCCCACTGGTAGCCACACTGGTACATGATGACACCCGATGTGCCGCCGACCTCATCTTCAAGGCCGCCGTGCAGCCCCACGATGAAGTCTTCGCCCACGCGGATGGCACGCTGCCCGTCGCGCAGCCGGATCGTGCCGGTCTCGGGGTCGCGGCGCACGAACTCTTCGGGCGTGTAGTAG
>JAGQJJ010001003.1 GCA_020430675.1 Myxococcales bacterium | reverse complement strand
TCGTCGAGGCCGTTGCACAGCTCGGGACCGGCCGCGCCGAGCGCGCCGCAGACGATGTCGCCGCCCTGGCAGCGCTCGACGCCGGTGGCGCAGACGCCCGCCGCGGTGCGCGCCGAGCTGGCCGAGACGAAGCGCGAGGTCGAGCGGCTCACCGCCGAGCTGGCCGAGTCGCGCGCCGCCCGGCAGGAGGTCGAGGGCAAGCCGCACCCCTTCCCCGCCGATGTGGGCGCCGAGTACCGCGCGCCCAAGCTGCTCGGCGTCTTCTCGGACGCCATCGAGCGCCTCGGCATCGACGGCGAGGTCGAGAGCATCGACTGCGCCGAGTTCCCGTGCCTGGTCTACGGCCGCTACACGTCTGCCGACGCGCCGACGGCCGAGGCCGATCTGCAGCGCCTCTTCCAAGAGACCAAAGCGCGCTACCCCGACGCCAGGTTCTATATCGGCAAGTCGGTCGAGACCGAAGCCGAGGGCGGCGAGGCGCTGGCGCGGTTTTCGTTCGCCTACTGGCCGCCGCTGGCCGATGACGAGGCCGAGCGCGAGGCCGAGCGGCGCATGCGGTTTCGCAAGAACGAGTACCACGACGCCGACCGCTGAGGCGGCGCGCGATCAGACGTCGGCGATGAGCGTGCCCGCGGAGTGCTCGGCGCTCGGCGCTTCTAGGGTGCCGACGACGGCGGCGACGAGCGCGCCGTGGTGCTGCAATCGGTCGACGAGCCGATCGGCGCGTTCGGGCGCGACGGCGATGAGCAGGCCGCCCGAGGTCTGCGGATCGGCGAGCAGGCGCGGCCACGGCGCGGGCAGGTCGGCGGGCATCGGCGCATAGCGCAGGTTGCGCGCGGCGCCGCCCGAGAGCGGGCTGACCAGGGCGCGGGCGTAGGCGGTGGGCAAGAGCGGCAGCGCCTTGACCGCAAAGCGCGCGACCAGCCCCGAAGCGTGCGCGATATGGCGCGCGTGTCCGACCAGGCCATAGCCGGTGACGTCGGTCGCCGCGTGCACGCCGACCTCGGCCATGGCGGTCGCGGCGCCGGCGTTCAGGGTGCTCATCGAGGTCACGAAGGCCTGATGGGCCTCGGCGGTCAGGCTGTGGTCGCGCAGGCCCGAGAACAGCAGGCCGGTGCCAAGGGGTTTGGTCAGCACCAGCACGTCGCCCTCGCAGGCGCCCGAGTTGGCGGTCAGGTGCGCGGGCAGCACCTCGCCGGTGACCGAGAGGCCGAATTTGAGGACCGGGTCGCGCACGGTGTGGCCGCCGACCACCAGCGCGCCGGCTTCGGCGCAGGCGTCGGCGCCGCCGGCGAGGATGGCGCGCAGCGTGTCGCGGTCGAGGGCGTCATCGGGGAAGGCCGCGATGTTCATGGCAAAGCGCGGTCGGCCGCCCATGGCGTAGACATCGCTCAGCGCGTTGGCGGCGGCGATGCGGCCGAAGGCGAAGGGGTCGTCGACGACGGGGGTGATGAAGTCGACCGTCTGCACCAGCAGGAGCGCGCCTGAGACAGACGGATCCGGCCACCGGACGACCGCCGCGTCATCCAGCGTGCGGGCACCCACCACCAGCCCCTCTTCGGCGGCGGCGGGCAGCCCGTCGAGGACCTGGACCAGGTCCGTCGGGTCGAGCTTGGCCGCTCAGCCGCCGGCGCGGGCCAGGTCGGTGAGGCGGACGCGAGTGGTCTCGGGCAACATGGGGGGCATCATACGCGGCCCGCCGCGCCGAGGCGACGGGGAAGCAAGGGTCAGCGCGTGAAGACGGCCTGACCGTTGCTGATGGTGCAGTCGAAGCCGAAGCGGCCCTGGAAGTCGCCTTCGACGACGCCATGCGCTTCGTTGGCGTCGACCACGTCGTCGAGAGTGATCGAGATGTGGGTCTCGCGGTCGATGGCCGGGGCGTCGGTGCCGTCGTCGTCGCGCACCGGGAAGGTGCCGCTGAGGGCCAGGCGGTCGTCGTTGCCGTTGCCGATCATCTCGTGGTCGTTGAGGGTCGCGGTCAGGTCGCTGTTGGCGCCCGAGATGCGCAGCGTGTACTGGTCGTCGTTCGAGCCGCGGTGGATGTTGTTGAAGCCGGCGTCGCAGGCCACATCG
>JAGQJJ010001002.1 GCA_020430675.1 Myxococcales bacterium | reverse complement strand
CTTGCCACTGAGCACCCGGCCGAGCAGCGTGTCGTCGCTGCGCTCGGGGTTCGCCTGCCCGGTGGAAGGGGCCGCCATGGCGTTAAAGGCTCCTCAAGTTGGTGCGCCGACGGCGCAAGCCTACCGCATCCATGCGGCGAACGTCCAAGAATCACATAGCCCGAAAAGTGCGCGAGCGATCGTCGCGAGCGGCGGGAGGCCAGGCCAGATCTGGCCTCGCGGAGCTTGAGGGCGTGGAGCAGTACTGGTGGTACTGCGAGCAGGCCGAAAGCGAGCAAGGCCAGAGATGGCGTGGGATCGCGACGCGCAGCAGATTCGATCGCGCACTTTTCGGGCTCGCGGCATCAAGGCACCACGGTGAGCTGCAGACGGCCCATCAGGGGCAGCAGCCGGGCCTGTTCGGAGAGCCCGCCGCGCAGCATGGCGAGGTGGCCGACGTCAACGGGCATCTGGTTCCAGGTGGCGTCGACGCTCAGCCAGCCATCGGCGGCGAGCACCTCGTTCCAGGCGTGATAGCCGAAGCGGCCGTCGGCGTAGACCAGGCCGACCACGATGCGGGTGGGAATGCCGACGCTGCGGGCGAGCGCGGCGAAGAGCGTGCTGTGCTCGTTGCAGTCGCCGACGCGGGCGTCGAGCGTCTCAAGCGCGCTGGGCACGCCGGGCACGGCGGTCTGTTCGAGGCGATGGTGCACCCAATCCTTGAGGCGGCGCGCGGCGGTCACGGTGTCGCGGGCGTGGCCGATGGCCACCTTGGCGGTGGTGCGGATGCGGGGGTGGCTGGCCTGGATGAGCGCGTCGGAGGCGAGGGACTCGGGCGGCGCGCCGGTGGTGACGGGCAGGGACAGGCCGGGGCCGACCGGCTCTCTGGCCACGCTGAGCACCGCGTCGGCAAATTGCTGGCGGCGATCGGCAAGCGCGAAGTCGCTGAGGTCGACGCCGCTGACCCGCAGCGCGAGGCGGTCGACATCGCGCAGGCTGGGCGGCAGGCCACCGACGGCGACCTGGGTGGCGCGGATGAGGTTGGCGCCCTCGCTGCCGGCGGTGGGCAAGAGGCCGAAGCGCGCCTCTTCGCGCGTCTCGCGCACGGCGACGAGGCCCAGGCCCAGCTCCTGGCGCAGCATCTCGCCGCGGCCGTTGATCCAGCCGTCGAGCACCAGGCCCGAGATGGTCTGACGGAGGTGAATCGCCGGCACCTCGCGGCCGAAGACAATCACCGTGTCGGGGCCGATGACCTCGACGTCGATGCGCTGGTCGGATTGTGAGAGCGGGTCGAAGGCGGTGAAGCTGAAACGGGCGCCGGGGGTGAGGGCGCGGCGTGAGAGCAGAGGGCCGAGCTGGGCGCGCAGGACGGGCGGCTGGTCGAGCTGGAGGGTCTTGTCGAACGCCTCGCCGCCGGTCGAGAGGCGCAGGCGCACGGTGCGGTCGTCGACGGTGCCCTGGCCGATGAGGCGAGCGGGGCCGGCCTCGACCGAAAAGTCGAAGTGCTCCAGGGCCAGCCCGGGGCTCAGATCGGCGCCGACGCGCATGTCCATCGGGGCCTGGGTGCCAAAAGCGCTGAGCCGCAGCCGTGTGCGCAGGTCGTAGCGGTAGCCGCTGCCCTCGCGGGCTGACTTGTGAATGTGCACCAGGCCGACACGATCGCCGCGGAAATAGAGCCCCAGCCACTCGTCGCCGAGCTGCACTTCGGTCGAGGGATCGAGCAGCAGCGCGTCAGCGGCGGGGCCCTCGGGGGCGCGGGCGAGCAGGTGCCAGGCGAGCAGGCCGACAAAAGAGAGGACGAGCACCGCGCCGAGCGCATCCCAAGGAGCCAGCAACCAGCGCCCCGAATGGGTCAACCGATGCTCCCTTCCACACACGGTGGCCACCGGGGTCACCGAGGGGGGCCGCGCGTGATGGCCTTGGGCCATGGCCGGCGCGGCGGGCCGGTCGGGCCGGGACTCGGCCCTTCCGATTGCTCTGACGAGCGACCTGCCGGCTCGGCGTCAGCCAGTGCGACCATCCGGATCGAACGCGCCGCGCGCGGCCGGCGGCGGCGTCGACCCGCGCGGTCAGTCATCGTTCAGCGTGGCGAAGA
>JAGQJJ010001001.1 GCA_020430675.1 Myxococcales bacterium | reverse complement strand
CGTGCTCGAGCTGCTCGCCGTGGCGGGGGGGCCGCTCACGGTGAAGACGCTTGAGAAGGCGGCCGCCATCGGCAGTGTCGACGGTGCGATCGGCCACCTTGAGCGCGATCAGCTCCTGAGACGGTATGGCCCGGGCAGCGTGGATCTCTGGCCCAACCCGCTGCGGCCCATCATCGCCAACGGACTGACGAATGATGCGCGACGGGCCCTGCATCAGTTGCTCGCCGACGCGCTCGGGGCGCTCGACGCAGCGCCGGATCTGAGGGCGACGCACCTGCTCGCCGCCGGGCAGCGCCCCGAGGCCGCCGCGCAGTTCGTGCGGGCCGCGCACGATGCCAGCGCCAAGCTGGCCTTCGACCGCGCCGCCGATCTCTATCAGCAGGCGCTCGATGCGGGCGCGCGCGTTCGGGTGCATCATGCCGAAGCGCTGGCCCGGGCGGGGCGCAACATCGACGCGGGTGAGGCCTTCCTCATGGCGGTCGAAGACGCACCCGCCGAGAGTGAACGATTGCGCCGAAGGGCAGCCGATCAGTTCCTGCGCGGCGGGCACCTCAAACGGGGGCTCGCCATCTGGCGCACCGTCCTGGCCCCCCTCGGCATCGGCCTGCCCCGCGCCACCCCCGATACGCTGCTGGGGGTCGCATGGCGGCTGCTCCGCATCGCCCTTCGCGGCAATCGCTTTCGGCCGCGTGACGAAGCGGATGTGCCCCCCCAGTTGCTGCGGCGCGTCGACCTGACCTGGGAACTGGCGCAGGGCCTGGGCATCATCGACCCGTTGCGTGGGATTCACATCCAGGCCAGCAGCCTGTTGCTCGCGCTGCGCGCTGGCCACGCCCCACGGGTGGCGCGGGCGCTGACGCTCGACTCGGTTCGCTTCGCCGTGGTCAGCAGACGCGGCCAGGCCAAGGCGCATGCGCTGCTCGATCGGGCCCGGGGGCTCATCGACCGCGACCCCGATCCATACGCCGAGGGGCTCATCCTGCTGGCATCGAGCATTCTGGCCACCCACGAGGGCCGATGGCAGCAGGCGCGTCGCCTCGGCACCGAGGCCGCGCAGAGCTTCCGGTCGCTCGATGCGACGCGGCGGTGGGAAGTGGAGATGAGCACCTATTTCCGGATCGCGGGCGCGTGGTGGCTGGGCGACGTGCCCACCTGCCTCGAGGAGCTGCCCCTCCTCATCAGCGACGCCCGCGCACGGGGCGATCGCTTGAGCGTCGCCCACTTCGTCCTCGGCCCCTCTTACAGCCCACACCTCTTCCGCGGGGCGCCCGAGCTCGCCGACGATGAGATCGAAGAGGCCCATGCGCAGTGGCGCGGGCTGAGCCGGGCGCTGCCCTACGTCTACGCATTCCGGTCGCGGCTGGGGGTGGCTGCGTATACCGGCGACACGACCCGACTGCGGCAGGTCATCGACGAGATGTGGCCCGCGATGCGCCGTCACCCGGCGCTGCGGCGCGTCGCGTACATGCGGGCCGCGACCGGGGACGCGCTGTGCCGCACCGGATTGCTCCTGATCCCGTCGGAGGGCGCAAAGGGCAGACGATTGTTCGAGCGCGGGCTGCGCTTGATGCGTCGGACCGACCTGGCGTGGTCCCAGGCGCTGGCGCGGCTTCACACCGCGCAGATGCGGCGCGCCGAGGGCGAACGCGGCGCAGCTCGGGACGCCTTCCGGCAGGCCGCCGACGATCTGCGGCGGGAGGAGATGGGTCTCTTCGAACGCATCGCTCGGGTGCGCCATGCCGAGCTGGCTGGAGACGGCGAGCGCCGAGCCCAGGCGTTGCATTGGATCGCTGCGCATGGGGCCAGCGACCCCGAAGCGATCGTCCGCTGGCTGTCCCCGTGAGCGCGGCTGCGGAGCCAGGGTCGTGGGTGCCGCTGCAACGCGGCCGTGCGCCCCGATGTCATCGAGGAGATCCGGGCGGCTGGGGTAGACCAACCGGGGCGGATGACGCGACAATGCGGCGGTGACCACCGACATCACTGAGACCATCCCACGCGCAGCCTATGCGGACGGCCACCGGGTTGCGGTTTACGTGGCCCTGGCGTACCCGTCGCCCAGCGTGCCCCGGCGCCTGGAGG
>JAGQJJ010001000.1 GCA_020430675.1 Myxococcales bacterium | reverse complement strand
GCAAGACGCTCGACGGCTTCGTCAGCATGGTGGCCGGGCAGCTCGTGGCCACCGTCGCCGAGCATCACCGCGCCCAGAAGCGGGCGGCGCCCGGTGGCGAGGGGCCGCTCGAAGAGGCCGAGGCGGTGGCCGCGCCGGTCGCGACGCCCGAGAAGCAGGCCGAGGATCGGCGTGCGCTGAGCGCGCTGTGGACCCACCTGGACGCGCACCTGCCCGAGCGCGGCCGCCTGGTGCTGCGCCTGCTGTACCTCGACCACGCGTCACCCGACGAGGCGGCGGCCACGCTGGGGGTGAACCGGCAGGTCGTCTACAACTGGCAGCACAAGATCCGCGGATTGGCGGGGGAATTCGCGGCCGAGGCGAAAGACGCGGCGGCGGGAGGCGGTAGATCCCAGCGTGAGCGCGGGGAGGAGCGCTGATGGACCCGACAGAGTCCGATCCGATGGACGCGCTGCTCGCCGCCGGGGCGCCGGCGGTCGAGCGCGACCGCTGCGCGCTGGACGCGCCGCTCGACGAGGGCCGCCTGGCGGCGTTCCGGGGCGAGCGGCTCGACGCCGACGACGCCGCGGCGCTCGCCGCCCTGCGCGCGGCCGGCGTATTGCCCGAGGCGCGCCCGGTCCGCGCGTCGCTGCCGCCGCCCTCGATCGGCCCGCCGTCGATGCCGCCCCCATCGATGCCGCCGCCCTCGGTGCCGCCACCTTCGCTCTCGCCCACGACCGACAGCGGCCGCTTCCGGGCCATCCGCAGCTCCGCTCCGCCGCCGCCGGTCGATTCCGAGCTGCCGCCGCTGGCCCCCACGCGCCAGATGATCGACCCGGCCGATGTCGAATCCGACGCCGCCGCCCTGGCCGAGCGCGCCGCGCAAGCCGACACCCACGCCGAGCGCGCCTCGCTGCTGCTGGCCCTGGCCGAATTGCACCGCGACCGGCTGCACGACCCCGACGCCGCCGTGCCGCATTTTTCGGCCGCGCTTGACATCGCCGAGCCGGGTGAGCCGGTCTGGGTTGAGGCCATCGAGGCGCTCGAAGACCTGCACGCGGTGCGCGGCGAGTGGGATGCCCTGCTCGCGCTCTATGACCGTCGGCTGTCCGCCGGGGTGGGGGAGCCCGCCGAGGTCGAGCTGCTGCGCGCTTCGATCCTGCGCGCCGCCGGCCGGATGGACGAGGCGATCGCCGCCGCCGAGAAGGCGCGCCCCGCTGGCGACCGGGCCCTCGAACTGCTCATCGCGCTGCTCGAAGGCGCCCGCCGCCCGGTCGACGCGGCCGAACGCCTGCTCGAAGACCTGGGCGTGCTCAGCGATGAAGAAGCCGCGCATCGCCGCTGGCGCGCCGCCGAGATGCTGCAACCGCATCGGCCCGGCGCCGCGCTGCGCCTCTTCGCCGAAGCCCACGCCGAACTCGATGACCCGACGCTCATCGACGCCTGGTTGACGCTGGCCCGCGAGGTCGGCGAACCGCGCGCTCTGCTCGGCGCGCTCGAAGCCAAGGTCGCCGGTCTGGGTGACGACGGCGCCGAGGGCATGCGCCGCTCGGGCCTGCTGGTCGAAGCCGCCGCGCTCGCCGAGTCGCTCGACGACCCGCAGCGCGCCCGCGCCCTGCTCGAAGCCAGCCTCGAAGCGTGGACGCAGAACGTTGACGCGCTCACCAGCCTGGCCCGCGTGCTCGAACGCCTCGACGACGCGCCGGCGCTCGCCGAGGTGCTCACCCGCGAGATCGACGCCGCGCTGCCCGGCCCGCACCGCGGCCGGCCCGCCGTGCGCCTCGCGCGCCTGCACGCCGAGCGCATCGGCGACCACGAAGCCGCCCTGCGCTTCGCGGCGATGGCGGTCGACGAGCTCGACGGCGACGAAACCGGCGCGCTCAGCGAGGCCCGCGCATTGCTCGACGCCGCCCGCACGCCGGTCATCGCGCCGGCACAATCGGCGGCTCCGCCCTCGGCCAGCGATGTGGTCGACAAGCTGCTCGCGCGCGCCGCGTTGCTCATCGCCGAGCCCTCGGCCCGCGGCCGCGCCGTCGAGCTGCTCGACGAAGCCCTGGGCCTCGCGCCCGGCGAGCTGCGCGCCTATGACCTGCTGGCCCGCGCCT
>JAGQJJ010000999.1 GCA_020430675.1 Myxococcales bacterium | reverse complement strand
CGCGCGGCACGGGGGCCGAGAGCGCGGCCTGGGCCAGCGCAGCGAGGTGGGCTTCGGTCAGCACCTCGGCCGGCGCGCCGCGCAGATCGATGAGCACCGCCTCGGCCTCGGCGGGAATGTCAGGGGGCTCGGCGCCGGGCTGCACGCGGGCCACGCCGTCGCGCAGGGTGACTTCGGTCGGTCGCGCGGCGCGGCCATCGGCGGCCAGCAGGCAGCCCCCGGTCTGGAAGGCATAACGCGCCGCCGTCTCGGCGTCGAGGCCATCGCGGACCGCTTCAACGAGCGCCAGATCGGCGTCGGTCAGGGCGGTGTGGGCGCCAAAATAGCGATACAGCGCGTGCGCTTCGCTCAGCAGCACCTGCAACGGGCGCGGGTCGGGCGGGCCGCCGGCGGCCGCAGCGCATTCGTCGGTGGGGGGGTTGGGCGCCGCGTCGATCGCGGCGTCGGCCGGCGCGACGTCGACCGCCGCGTCGGGAATGTCGACGTCGGGCAGCTCGGCGACATCGGGCGCGCCGTCGAGGGCGCCGGCGTCGATCACGAAGGGCGCGTCGGCTTCGGCGCCGTCATCACAGGCGAACAGGCCCAGGCAGACGAAGCCTGCCAGCCACCATCGGTTCATGGGTGCTTCTCCCCGGCTTGCAGCACGCCCGGCCAAAGGCATGCGGTCAGGTCGGGGTACGCGCGGGTCGTTCGTCAGTGTTGCGGAAGCGGCCGACGCCCGCCGGGCCGACCCGGCTCAGAGGCGGGCGCGCACGTCGTCGACGGCGTTCTTCAATGTGCGGTCGAAGCCATCGACGTAGTCTTGGGCCTCGGGCATGACCTCCATGTCGGGCACGATGCCAACGCCATGGAACGGGCTGTCATCGGGGAAGCGCACCTCCATGCCGCTGTAGACCAGGGCAAAACCGCCGGGCAGCTTCACCCCGGACAGGTTGGCGTTGCTCCCGGCGCTGGTCCGCCCGATGACGGTCACCTGCGGCGCCTGCGCCAGCATGATGGAGAAGTTCTCGCCCGCCCCGACTGTGGTGGGGCCGACGAGCAACGCGATGGGGCCCGCAAAGCCAGGGGTGTCGACCCCGGCACCAAAGCCTGCCCGGCCGGTCTGCGAGTGCACAAGGCGCCAGTTGTCGGGGCCGGTCCATTCGGGCACGTAGAAGTGCGGGCTGCGCGACGCGCCGCCGAGCACGCGGCCAACGACGTGGTACTGATTGACGCCGGGAAAGCCGCGCACGTCGATGATCAGCGCGTCGGCGGTGGCCATGGCGGCGTCGAGGCGCGCGAGCGCCGCGTCGCTGTCGGCTTCGACCTCGCCGCTCATGTTCAGGTAGAAGACTTCGGGCGCGTCTTCGGCGGCGAGATCCCCGCTCGGCCGCAGCCATTCGGTGCGCGGTGGCACCTGGGCGTAGGGACCGGGCATGATCGAGGCCTCCCGCATCGTGCCATCGACGCCGCGCAGGGCCAGGTACAGCGGCGTGGCGCGGGCGAGGTAGCGACGCGAGGCCAGGTCGAGCGCGTAGCCATGCGAAGCGTTCGAGGTTCGCTCCAACTCTTCGGCGTACCAGTCGGCCACCGGCCGCCCGTCGATGGCGGTGATCGCGTCACCGGGCTGCGCGTCGGCAACCGCGCTGCGCCGGATGACCGGCTGGTCGCCCAGGTGGACGACAACGATCGGGATGAAGGTCGAAACAGGATCGACCCGGTTCAAGGCAAAAGCATTGCCGTCGACGAGCGCCGCCGCAAAGCGTTGCAGGACGACAAGGAAGGCGGCCCGATCGAACGGCCCGGCGGCGGCGTCGACGGTCGCGAGCGTCTCGACGAGACGATCGTCGATGTCATCGCCGGAGACATCGAAGAACGGGGAGAAGAGGCGCAACGTGCCATGGGCGATGAGCAGGGCCGCCCGTTGGCCGGCGCGGAGGTCATCGGGCATGATCATCGGCTCGTCGAAGGGCACGAGCAGCGCCGGGGTGGCGTCCGGGGCCGCGGGCGCGTCGACTGGCGGCGGCGCGCCCCCCGTGGCCAGCTCGGCGGCAAAGGCCGCCCCCTCCTCTTCGGGGACATCGGCCGGGATGAGCGCCGGCCACGG
>JAGQJJ010000998.1 GCA_020430675.1 Myxococcales bacterium | reverse complement strand
CTCTTCCGATCTCGGCCGAGCACCGCGACCCGCGGCCGCCAGACCCGGTCGGCGGCGACGCGATGCGGGCGCCCGCTGGTGATGTTGTCGCCAAAGAAGTCATCGGGGCCGTAGAAGCCGCCGCCGTCCAGGCGATAGGGCAGCTTCACCGTCATCGCGCCGCTGTAATCGAGCCCCTGCGCTTCGACGATGGCCCGGCCGGCCATGTTGGCGTAGCCGATGCCCACAAACAGCCCGACCTGCAGCCCGTTGTGCAGGCCGGCGTCGTCGTGGCGCAGCGACCACGCCACCTCGGTGCCGAGCCCCGGGGCGTGCACCTGACCGCCGAGCGCGATGCGCACCGAGCCATCGAGCCAGAACTCGCATTGCAGCAGGCCGCCCCAGCCCAGGCCGCCGTCGAACAGCTCGCCGCGCCAGTGCGACGACGAGACCTCGGCGCCGACGCCCAGGCGCTCTTCATCGGTGGGCGCGTCGCGAAAGCTCATCAGCAGACCGGGGCTGATGAAGTCATCCGCGTGGGCGCAAAGCGGCGCGATCAGGCCGGTCGAGAGGGTCAACCCTGCGGCGAGGCGTCTCATGGTGCAAACTTCCCACGCTTCGACCGCCGACGCGAGCCCGATCAACGCTGCCGGCGGCAGCGGCCCCCGTCGCAGTAGAACACTGGCGACGACGCCCGCGCCGGGTCATCGCAGACCGAGAGCCCGGCGCATTGCGCGTCGTTTTCGCAGGGGACCTCGGCGCATTCGCCAAACTGTTCGGTGCAGAAGTCATAGGTGCCCGGGCAGGCCTGGTTGAAGCAGCCCACGACGCAGGAAAAGCCGGCGCCGGGCTCGGGCGGCGTCAGGCCGTCGCAAGGCACGGTCGCAAAGCCGGCGAGCGGCGCGCGGCCGATGGCGGCGCGGGTGGCGGCGTCGAGCACGCCGTGCTCGGCCACCGGATCATCGGCGCGGTTGGCGTTCCACAAGACCTGGAAGGCATAGACCGCCAACGTGCGCTGGTCGACGCCGGCGGCGAAGGCATAGCCGCCCTCGTCATCATTTTCGGTGGGCACGAAGCCGGCTTCGAGCAGCGCCGGGCCGATGTCGCCGTCGGGGTCGAGCACCTCGACCGCCGTGCCGGTGTCATGGACGCCATTGCCCGGCGCCGGCTCGCTGCTCGGGCAGCTCAGGTTGGTGCGCGCGCCGTACTCGAACGTGGCCAGCGCTGGATCGCGCGCCCCGCGGCGCAGCGCGATCGGCCGGCCGAGCCGCGTGCTCACCGCCAGCAGCGCGTCCTGCGTGGCCGCGTCGAGCCATTCGGGCTGCGGTGGCGCGGCCAGGCTCAGGCAGCCGGCCTCGGCGCACAGACGCAGCGGCGCCACCGCATCGGGCGCCGCGCATTGCATCACGGCGGCGATCTGCGCCCCGAGCCCCTCGATGAGCACCACCGGCACATCGCAGCCGCGCCACGCCGCCTGCGCCACCGACGGCCCGCGCGAAGGCGGCGCCTCGACCGGCGGGGCGCCCGCGTCGCAGAGCCCGGTGGCAAACCCGCCGATGGGCGACGCCGACAGCGCGGCTTCGGTTGCCATGTCGAACTCGCCGGTCAGCGGCAGCGGCTCGTCCGGGTGGTTCAGGTTCCAGAGCGCCTGAAAGGCAAACAACGACAGCGCCGCCAGGCCCTCGTCCTCGGCCAGCGCATAGTCGAAATGCGGCCGATCGGTGGGCAGGTTGTCCTCCCAACCATGGGCCCGCAGCGTGTCATGCCACCGCTCGGGCTCGATGACATCGACCGACAGCCCGTTCTGGTGGTTCGACAAACCCGGCGGCGCCGCGAAGTCGCACGAGCGCTGCGTCCACAGATAGAACAGGTGCTGAATCGCCACATCGCGATAGCCCCACTTGATCACCAGCGGCGCGGCGCCCTCAGCGGCCGCCGCCAGCAGATCATCGACCCCACGCGCGTCGACCAGGTAATTGCGCGCCGGATCCCAAGGCTGCCAGTCACGCCCCGGCAGCTCGCTCAGCGTGCCCGGCCGCAGGCAGTCGATGGCGCCGATCAACTGCGCCGAGAGCCCATCGATCAAGGCGTGGGGCGTCTCATCGCCGTCCACGAAGCAGG
>JAGQJJ010000997.1 GCA_020430675.1 Myxococcales bacterium | reverse complement strand
GGCCGCGTCTCGACAAACAGGCCGCCGCAGGCCGCTGTCTCTTCGGCGAGCATGGCCGAGGCGCCCTCGATCAGCGCCACCGTCGCTTCGGGATCGAGCAGATCGGCAAATTGCGGCGCGATCAGCGTCTCGGCCAGCGGCCCGAGGTCGCCGGTGCCATCGGTGGGACCGACAAACTCGCCCAGCGCCAGCAGCGGGCGGCGCGCGAACCAGTTGCGGTCGTCGAGGTGACCCAGCACCGCGCGCACATGCCGGCGCAGGTCGTCGACGATCGCCTCGACCGGCGCGCCGGTGGCCAGCGCGATCATGACCTGCACCAGATCGGCGCCGTGCAGTTGCAAGATGAGCAGCGTGGGCCGCGCGTCGGCGGCGTCGATGCAGTCGGGCCCGAGCGCGCAGGGCATGCCGCACACGCAGAGCGGCTCGAAATCCTCGCCGTACGCGATATAGCCGGCGCCGGCGCGGTCGAGGCGCACGAAGTCGGCGTCGGGCAGGCGGGTGCGCAGATCGTGGCCGGCAAACGCGGGGAAGAGGTCGTCGTCGTTCTGCCACAGCAACGAAGCGTAGCCATGGCGCACCGATGGGGTGCGGGCGAGTCCGTCAGCGATCAGGATGACCCGGCGCACCTCGTCGAAGCCGAACTCGGGGGCCGGGCCCTGACACCCGCCCGTCGGCGCGGCGTCGGGCGCGGCGTCGGGCTCGGCGTCGATCAGGGCATCGGGCTCAGCGTCCGCCGCGGCGTCGAGCATCGCCCGGTCCGCTTCAACCGGTGCCATGTCGGCGCTGCCATCGGCCCCCCCGACGTCGACCCGGACCGAGTCGTCGGGGTCAGCGGCGTCCGTGTCCTCACAGGCCACGAAGGCCAGTCCGAAGACGCCGAGCGCAAGAAACGCTGTCGCTGGCCAGCGCCGTGGACGGGGCTGCAGCGAGAGGGGTGAACACCACATACTGCCATCTTGCCCCCCGCGCGCCGCGGGCGAAAGGTCGTCGCGCGCGGCTGTCTCAACCCGCCGCGCCGACCGCGGTCACTCCTGGCGCCAGCGCAGGCGATGCACGTGCACGGGCTCGGCAACGCCCTTGACCTCGATGAAGCCGACGTCTTCGGTGGGCGCGTCGACCGCCCGGCGCACCTCGTCGCTGATCAGCACCTCGCCCGCCTTGGCCTGGCTGCACAGGCGGCTGGCCAGGTTCACCGCGTCGCCGATGGCGGTGTACTCGAGGCGCTGCGGCGAGCCGATATTGCCGACGACCACCTCGCCGCGCGCGATGCCGATGCCGGTGGGCACCGGCGGCAGGCTCTGGGCGGCGCGATCGGCGTTCCAGCGGTCGAGCCGCCGCATGATGGCGGCGGCCGCGTCGACCGTGCGCTGATCGTGATCGGGCTGCGGCTGCGGCGCGCCGAACCACGACAGCATCGCGTCGCCCATGAACTTGTCGATCACGCCTTCGAGCCGCACGACCTCGTCGACGAGCAGGCTGAAGTACTCGTTGAGCAACGCCACGATCTCGCGCGCGCCGAGGGCCTCGGTCAGCGCGGTGAAGCCGCGGATGTCGCTGATCATGACCGTGACCAGCCGCTGCTCACCGGCGAACTCGATGTGGCTGGTTGTCAGCAGGTGATCGGCGACCTGACCGGCGACGTAGCGGCCGAACAGGCTCCGGATGCGCTCGCGCTCGGCGAGGCCGTTGGCCATCTGGTTGATGGCTTCCGACAAAGCGCGCACCTCGGTGGCGCCGCTCTCATGGACGCGCACCTCGAAGTCGCCCCCGCCGAGGCGGCGCGCCGCGTCGACCACGGCCAGAATGGGCCGGGCGATGCCCTGGGCGAGCAGCAGCGCGGCGAACAGCGCCACGGCGACGCCGACGAGGCCGAAGAACAGCAGGCCGAGCGCCTGATTGGTGCGCGCCATCAGCAGCGCTTCGAGCGAGTAGTCGGCCTGCACCACCGCGATGACCTCGCCGCGGGCGTCGAAGATGGGGGCCCAGGCCGAGATCCAGGCGCCGTGTGCGTCTTCGTAGGGCCCTTCGGCGCCGGCGCCAGCGCCCTCGAAGGTGGCCTTCACCCCGGGGCGCAGCTCGTATTCGTCTCCGATGAACGGCTGTT
>JAGQJJ010000996.1 GCA_020430675.1 Myxococcales bacterium | reverse complement strand
TGGCCGGCGGCCTCGCGAGTGTGCAGCCACGGCAGGTCGTGGCGCTTGAGGCGCGCCCGCGCGCGGCGTTTGTCGTGGCCCTGCACGCCATCGGTTGGCGGGGCGCGGTCGCGGCGCCGCTGAATGCGCGGGCCACGGCGGCTGAGCGCGCGGTGGCGGCGGCGGCATTGAAGGCTGATTTCACGTTGTCGATCGATGGGTTGGCGCACGGTGATGCGCTGGCCGAGCGCGATTGGGCGCTCGATGAGACCCGCTTGCGGGTGTTGACCTCGGGCACCACGGGCACGCCGCGGGCTGTCGACTTGAGCACCGCGCAGCTCGCGTTCGGTGCGTTTGGCTCGGCGATGCGGTTGGGCCACGCGATCGATGACCGGTGGCTGCATTGCCTGCCGCTGCATCATGTGGGTGGGCTGGCGATCTGGTTTCGGGCGGCGTTCGGGGCGACGACCGTCGAGCTGCTGCCAGGTTTTTCTGCGGAAACCGTGGCCGCGCGGCTTGACTCGGGGGCCATCTCGCTGGTGTCGCTGACGCCGACGATGCTGGCGGCGGTGCTCGACGCGCGGCCGGACAAGCCGTTTCCGAGCGCATTGCGGGCCATCCTGCTCGGCGGGGCGGCCGCCTCGACCGCGTTGCTCGACCGCTGCCGCGCGCTGGCGGCGCCGGTGGCGGTGACCTGGGGCATGACCGAGGCCGGCTCGCAGGTCTGCACGCGCTTCGCCGGCGATCTGGCGCCCGATGCCGGCGTGGGGTCGCCGCTGGCGTTTGCCCGCGTCAACGCCGAGGCCGACGGCGCGCTGCGCGTGAGCGGCCCACTGGTCGGTGGCACGCTTGTCACGCGCGACCGCGGCGCCGTCGACGCCACGGGCAACGTGCACGTCGCCGGGCGGATCGATGACGTCATCGTCTCGGGCGGCGTGAACCTCGACCCGGCCGAGATCGAGCAGGTGCTCGCTTTGCACTCCGAAGTCGCCGACGTGGCGGTGGTGGCCGTCGACGACGCGCGCTTCGGGCAGCGGCCGGTGGCGGTGTTGGTCGCTCGCGGCGCCGATCGCCCCGATGACGCCGCGCTGCGCGCCTTCTGCCGGGCGCAACTGACCCCCTACAAGACGCCCGATGCCTTCTTCTGGCGCGCCGAGCTGCCGCGCGACGGGCTGGGCAAGCGCTCGCGCGCCGCGGTGCGCGCTGCGCTGACCGATTCTGAGAACGGCGCCCCGACCGGGGCGCGTGAGGAAACGAACCGATGAGCGAACACGGTGCTGCAACGGCGGCGAAGATGCCCGATCCGCCGGCCCTCGAAGCCCTCGAAGCGGTGGTGCGCCGGCACGCGCTGGCCGAGCAGGGGGCGCGCTTCACCGAGGCGCAGGGCTGGCTGGCCCATGACCTGGTGGCCATCGATCAGGCGCTGCGCGCGGTGATGGTCGAGAGCGACGCCAACGCGGCGACGCAGGCGAGCCGGCACCTGCTCAAGTGCTCGGGCAAACGCCTGCGCCCGATGTGCGTGGCGGTGGCGGCGCATCTGGGCGGCCGCGCGTTCGACGCGCCGGTGCGCGACGTGGCGGTGGCCACCGAGCTGGTGCACAACGCCACGCTCATGCACGACGACGTGATCGACCTGGGCGATGAGCGCCGCGGTTCGCCGACGGCGCGCATGATCTACGGCAACGCGGCCAGCGTGCTCGGCGGCGACCTGATGCTGCTCGAAGCGCTGCGGCGGGTGATGCGCTCGGCCCCGGCGCTGATGCCGTGGCTGGTCGACACGATCGACTCGATGGTCACCGCCGAGGCGTGGCAGCTTGAGCGGCGCGGGCGCTTCGTGCCCGATCGCGACCTGTATCGGCGGGTGGTCGAGGGCAAGACGGCGCGGCTGTTCCGTTTTGCGTTGCGCGCGGGCGGCACGCTGGGCGGGCTGCCGATGGACGCGGTCGAGCAGCTCGGCGCGGTGGGCGATGCGCTGGGCATGACCTTCCAGTTGATCGATGATGTGCTCGACCTGGAAGGGGATCCGCGCGTGACCGGCAAGAGCGCCTGCGTGGATCTGCGCGAAGGCAAGCTGACCTGGCCGCTTTTGCTGGCCGCCGAACGCTCGAAAGAGGTATTGGCGCAGC